>CAMYWZ010000024.1 GCA_947302945.1 uncultured Bacillota bacterium | reverse complement strand
AAGCCGCTTCCCTGACTCGGGTGACATTAAGGGGGACCGCTGGCTTTCGCCTAAGTGAAAGCCAGTGGATGGATGCCTTGATGGCAGGACCCGTGCGGAACCTGAACCTGGAGCATCGATCGGCCCCGACGGCGTGAACAATACCATAACGCTGGCGGCTGAGTTTTGGCACCAAGAGAACCGTCCCTGTTGGTGCGGGATACTGGAGGGGGAAAATGGTAGATAAGTGGATGATAAAGATACCGCAGCTTACGGGCGAGTGGGAGAGGAGAGCGTATGTTTACGTGCCGGACTTCTGCAGGGAAGGCGTGGACCGCTATCCGGTACTTTACATGTTCGACGGCCACAACCTGTTCTACGACGAGGACGCCACCTACGGCAAAAGCTGGGGGCTTTTAGAGTTCCTTGAGGAAAACGAGGTGCCCCTGATAGTCGCAGCCGCGGAATGCAACAGCTTCCCCGAGGACAGCGAGTTCGGCGGCAGGCTCTCGGAGTACACGCCTTTCTCCTTTGAGGCAAAGCCCTGGGGGAAGATAAAAGCCCGCGGAAAGATCACCATGGACTGGCTCACGGGCGAATTCAAGCCCTACGTGGACGCGAACTACCCGACCAAACCGGACCGCCTGCACACCTTCATAGGCGGAAGCTCGATGGGCGGCCTCATGACCATCTACGCGCTGATGCGCTACAACAAATTCTTCTCGCGCGGTGCAGCGCTTTCACCGGCCTGCTGGTTCTCTCAGGACAAAGTCTTCGGCCTCATCGGCGGCGCCAGGATAAGCAAGACCCACCTTTACATGGACATGGGCGAGAAAGAGATGGACGCTGCCGACCGCAAACTGTACTCTGAAGTCACTGCGGCTCTCATCAATAAAGGAGTTCTCGTGGAAAGCCGCGTCGTTCCCAAAGGAAAGCACAACGAGGCTTCCTGGGAGAAGCAGCTTCCATTCATCATGGACTCGCTGTTTTACGGCCTGTCATAGGCCGTCGCCAAAGCTTTTTCAACCTGATCATGAATACCGAATACTATAAAAACTACAGCAGCCAGCTCGGAAGGGACATGGAGATCAAGGTCTACGGGCACGCCGGAAGGCCTGTGCTATTCATTCCCTGCCAGGACGGCCGCTTCTTCGATTTTGAAAACTTCGGCATGACCGGCACCTTCGGCCCCTTCATAGACAGGGGCGAGTGCATGGTCTTCGCCATAGACACTCTCGATAAAGAGACCTGGTCGGACGCCGGCGGGGACCCTTACTACCGTATCAGGCGCCACGAGCAGTGGATAAACTACATCACCAGGGACGCCGTGCCCTTCATCAGGCAGATCGCAAACGAAAGGAACGGCTGGGAAGGCTTTCCCGGGATCATCACCTTCGGCTGCTCCCTGGGGGCAACGCACGCCCTCAACCTTTTCCTGCGCTTTCCGGACCTTTTCGACGGATGCCTGGCCCTGAGCGGCATCTACAGCTCGTCTTTCTACATGGGAAGCTACACGGACGAGGTCGTCTACAGGAATTCTCCCGAGGATTACCTGGGCGGCATGCCAAACGATCACCCCTTCATCGGGCGCTACAACAGGAACCGCGTCATAGTCTGCGTGGGGCAGGGCGCGTGGGAGATCCCGGACAGCACCCGCAACCTTGAAAGGATATGCAGGGACAAGGGCATCAACATATGGTTCGACTACTGGGGCTTCGACGTTAACCACGACTGGCCCTGGTGGCATAAGCAGGCAGCGTATTTCCTGCCGTACCTGCTTGGATTGGAGGAAAAATGAAGAACTTCATATTCATATCTCCCAACTTTCCCGCAAACTACTGGCATTTCTGCCGGGAACTCAGAAACAACGGCGTAAACGTCCTTGGAATAGGGGACGCGCCTTATTACGACCTGACGCAGGAGCAGAGGGATTCGCTCACCGAGTATTACAAGGTCTCTACCCTTGAGGACTTTGGTCAGATGTACAGGGCCGTTGCTTATTTCGCGTTCAGATACGGCAAGATAGACGGTCTTGAGAGCAACAACGAGTACTGGCTGGAGCAGGACGCGAAGCTCCGCGAAGAGTTCAACATCCCCGGGCTTAAGCCTTCGGACATGGCAAGGCTGCGCTACAAGTCCGGCATGAAGAAGTACTATAAAAAGGCCGGGATACCTGCGGCGCGCTTCCACATGGTCGATACGAAGGAAGGCTGCAAAAGGTTCATAAAGAAGGTCGGCTGGCCGGTGATCGTAAAACCCGACAACGGGGTCGGCGCCTCGCACACTTACAGGCTGGAGAGCGAAAAGGATCTGGATGCATTCTTTGCTGAGGGGCTTTCAGGAGACTACACCATGGAGGAATTCGTAAGAGCCCGGGTGGAGTCCTATGACGCGGTCATCGGGCCGGACGGCGAGCCCATGTTTGAGACCGGAAACGTCACGCCGGAAAGCATAATGGACGTCGTCAACAACAGCGACAATTCCATGTTCTATATCAGGGCGGCAGTTCCCGACGACATAAGGCAGGCCGGAAGGGCGGCGCTGAAGGCTTTCGATGTGAAGAGCCGCTTCGTGCACTTTGAGTTCTTCCGCCTCACCGAGGACCAGTACCTCGGAAAGAAGGGGCAGGTAGTGGGCCTGGAGGTCAATCTGCGCCCGAGCGGCGGGGTGTCGCCGGACATGATGAACTACGCGTCAGGAACGGACGTGTACAAGATATGGGCCGACATGGTGGCCTTCGGAAAGACCGAAAAGCCCTGCGCGGACAGGCAGTTTTGCGTGTTCGCCTCAAGGCGCAGCGGACGCAGCTTCGCGCTTTCCGCGGACGAGGTCAGGACGAAGTACGCGGCATTCATAAAGGAAGAAGGACCGGTGCCCGAAGCCCTTTCGGGTGCAATGGCAGACTACATGTTCCTGGCATGCTTCGCCTCGGAAGACGAAGTCTGGGACTTCGCCCGCGAAGTCTTCCTGTGCGTATAATTGTACAGGGCATATGATATAAATGCTTCAGGAAGCAGGCAGATGGCAAAGGTAACAGGAGATTTTTCAAAAGGAAGCGTGGTAAAGACAGTCTTTAAGCTGTCGCTTCCCATAATGGTAGCGGAACTGGTCCACATCACTTACAACATCGTGGACCGTCTTTACATAGGCCGCATCCCGGAGGTGGGCACAGCTGCGCTCACCGGCGTGGGAGTTGCCTTCCCGCTGATCTCGCTGATCACGGCCTTCGGCAATCTCTTCGGAACCGGCGGAGCGCCTCTGGCATCCATAGCAAGGGGCGAGGGCGACAACGAAAAGGCCGCCCGCATCCAGGACACTTCCTTCTCGATGATGATAATAGTCGGGGCGGTCGTCACTGCTCTGATGTTCTTCCTGTCCCCGGTGCTTTTAGGGCTCATGGGCGGCGACGAGGAGACCCTTCCTTACGCTCTGGACTACTTCAGGATCTACGTGCTTGGCACCATACCGGTGCTTCTCAGCCTCGGCATGAACCCGTTCATCAACGGGCAGGGCTTCACCAGGGTAGGCATGATGACCGTGCTCATAGGCGCGGCCCTGAACATAGTTCTGGACCCGATACTCATCTACAACGCAGGCATGGGAGTAAAGGGCGCGGCTGTCGCCACGATAATCTCGCAGACGGCAAGCGCGGTCTGGGCCATAGCTTTCCTTTTCGGAAAGCGCCCCGTGGTGCCCTTAAAGCGCTTCAGGGTCTGCGGCGAGGAGCTTAAGAACACCGTAAAGCTCGGCGCCACCGGCTTCATGTTCAAGGCTACCAACAGCGTGGTGCAGACCGTCGTCAACATAGTGCTCAAGAGCTGGGGCGGAGCGGCAAGCACGCTGTACATCGGCTCCATGACTATAATCAATTCCATCAGGGAGATCACCATCTGCCCCTGCAACGGCATAGTTTCCGGCGCGGCACCGGTAATGAGTTTCTGCTACGGCGCAAAGCTGCCGGAGCGGGTCAGCAAGGCCATCAAGACCATGCTCTGGTCCACGCTTGCGGTCAATTTCGTGTTCTGGGGGATAATGGTCTTCGCGCCGCAGTGGATGTTCGCGATATTTACCGCGGATCAGGAGCTGATAGCGGTCGGCGCAGGGTGCGCGCGCGTGTACTTCCTGACCTTCCCTATGATGACACTGCAGCTTACAGGACAGAACGTCTTCGTGGCGCTCAACCACCCGAAGTACGCGCTGTTCTTCTCGCTGCTGAGAAAGATAATACTGGTCGCGCCGCTTACACTGCTGCTTCCGTATACTGGGCTTGGCGTCATGGGCGCGTTCTGGGCCGAGGCCATCTCGCAGGTCGTGGGCTCCATCGCGTGCTTTACTACCATGCGCTTTAAGGTCTGGAAGCCGATGATACGCGCAGGCTCAGCCGCTTCGGAAGGAGAAGACAAGGCACTATGAAGGTCTTTTACACGGAAAACGACGCCGCCTTAAAGAAGGCGATGTTTGAAAAGATAAAGGAAGACCTTGCGAAGATCCCCGGCGCTTTTGCCAGGGTCATACTTGTCGTGCCCAGACAGAGCACGTTTTCGACGGAGGAGGAGGCCCTGGACGCGCTTGGCGGCAAGGGCTTTTTCACGCTCAACGTGGTCTCGGCGGAAAAGCTCCGCGGCGACATAATGAGGGAGACCGGCGGCAGCGGAAGGGTGTCGGTCAACGCCATAGGCCGCAGCATGATGCTGCGCAGGGCGGCCGGCAGGCTCTCACCCGAGCTTTCGGTGTTCTCCGGGGTGGCGAAAGACCCTGGGTTCATAGCGCTTCTGCGCGATTTCACCGTCCAGATGAAGCAGGGCGGCATAGACGCGGATGGCCTTGCCCGGCTGGCGGAAAACTGCGGCGAAGGCACTCTGCTTTCGAAAAAGCTCTCCGACATGAGCCTCATCGCCTCCGAGTACGAAAAGTCGCTTTCGGGGCGCTTCCTGGATTCCGAAGACGAGCTCGCCTTTGTCACTTCCCGCATCGCTTTGAGCAGCAGGATAAGAGAATCGAGGATATATTACTGCGGTTTCAGTTCCTTCTCCGTGCTCGAGGCCGGGTTCCTTGCGGAGCTGGACCGCTGCTCCTGCGGAGTGCGCGTGGCCATGCTCTGCGGAGAGGGGCTTCAGTTCGAGACCGCAAGGAAGGCTATAAGGCTGCTTGGAGCCGGCGCGGAAAAACTCAGCGTCCCGTACGAAAAGAACGACCCGAAGGTCGAGATCGTGCGCTGCGCCAGCCCCTTCACCCAGGCGGAGACCCTTGCCGCAAGGATACTCAGGCTCGTGCGGGAGGACGGCCTTGCCTATTCGGATATAGCGGTGCTCACACCGGCGGATCAGGCGTCTGGGAATCAGATAAAACGAGTCCTTACAGGGCTCGGCATCCCGGTCTTCATGGACGAGAGGAGGCCTGTGCTGCACAGCTCCTCGGCCGAAGCGCTCTCGGCGCTGATGGCGCTTTCGGACGGCCGCTACATGACGAAAGACATCATCAGGTTCGTAAGGTCAGGCATAGTTGAGGCCGACGCGGATACTGTCTGGGGCTTTGAGACTTACCTGAAGCAGTACCACATAAAAGGAAAGCGCTTTCTGGAGCCTTTCAGATACAGGAACGACGATATAAGCGATGAACAGTTCGCGGCTTTTGAAGCCTTAAGGGCAAGGCTTGCGGAGCTCCTGTCCGGCTTTGTCACGGCGTTCCCGGAGGCGGAGACGGCGGGCGGCAAGGCAGACGTCCTCGGCTCGTTCCTCGCCGGCAGCCTCGGACTTGAAGAAAGGCTCGAGGCGGATGCCTCAGCTCTCGCGGAAGAAGGCTTTGCCGATGCCGCGGAAGAGACAAGGCAGCTCTTCGGCATCATAAACGACATACTCATACAGATAAAGGAGCTTGCCGGGGACGAGGCGCTAAGCAGCGCCGAGTTCGCGGACATGCTGCTCGGGGCCCTGGCGGACGTCAAGGTGGGCGTGCTGCCTCAGGCAGAGGGAAAGGTGCAGATCGGAGATATCCGAAGGTCGGTTCCTTCTGAGAAGAAGGCGGTCTTCATCACAGGTTTCTGCGACGGCCTCATACCGGCCTCCGCCGACGCGGACGGCCTGCTCACCGAAGCGGAGCTTGCGCAGCTTCAGCAAAAAGGCGCGGAGCTCGCGAAAAGCCCGGCGGACCGCGTCTGCGAAGAAGTGTTCATGGTCAGCAGGGCGCTGGAAAGTGCGCAGAGCCTGCTGTGGATAGGCATCCCCTTAAGCGGGGAAGACGGAGAGAAGCTGGAGGCTTCGCCGCTTTTAAAGGACGTCAAGGCCCGCTTCACAAATGTCGCGGAGCTTCGGGACATAGAAAACGGCGGGGCCGAACTGGACTTCCTTCAGGGGAAGACCATGCCTCTTGAAAGGCTTCCCAGGATCATGCGCGGGGGCCTTTCGGGCGAACCCGTTCCGGAGCTGTGGAAGGCGGCCTACAACATTCTGAAAGACGATGCTCCGCAGCTTACAGCCGGCCTTCTCTACGACGGGACTGAAAAGCCGCTCGGTAAAGACCTCGCGAAGGCTCTTTACGGGCGCGGAGGGGAGCTCTCCCTGAGCCCGTCAAGGCTCGACAGTTTCGCGGCATGCCCCTTCAGGCACTTCATAGACTACGGCCTGCGGCCGCTCGTGCCCAGGGAGTTCGGCATAGATTCCATAGAGATAGGCGACATTTACCACGAGGCCCTTCTGAGGCTCTGCGCGGCTCTCAGCGCGCCTTCGAAAAAGGCGGGGATAAGCATCACGGACCCGGCCTCCCTGTGGATGACCGTCAGCCGTCCCGAGATCGAAGAGATGATCTCGGACATACTCGGCAGGATGGCTGAGGAAGCCTTAGGCGGTGTCATGAATTCATCCAAGGCGGAAGTGTACCGCTCGCAGCGCATCAAAGACGTGTGCGTCCGCTTCGCGTGGCACATGATAGAGCAGGTAAGGGCAGGAAGGATAGACAGCATGCTGTTCGAAGTGCCCTTCGGGCGCGGCCGCATGCTGGAGCCTGTCGTGCTTAAGACCCCGGCAGGCGAGGTATATGTTGAGGGCAAGATAGACCGTGTGGACAGGATGCCCGGCCCGGACGGGACCATGTACACCAAGATCATAGATTACAAATCCGGATCCACGAAGTTCAATAAAGATCTCATTGAGGCGGGGCTGTCGATGCAGCTTATGATATATCTGGAGGGCGCCATCGGCAGCGGCTCGGACAAGCCGGCGGGGGTGTCTACTTCCGTATCAGCTCGTCCGACGTGGAATCCGCGGCTTCCGACATCAGCGCGGAGGAGCTTCCGGATGAGATACTCAAAAAGATCCAGGAACTCTACCGCCTGGACGGGCTGACTGTAAACGACAGCGCCGTGCTGCGCGGGCTTGATGAGGATCTTGTCACGAAAGGGAAGTCCGAAGTTGTCAACGTGCGGAGAAACAAGGACGGAGAATACACCGGCAACATCATCAGCGCGGAGGAGATGGAAGAGTTCAGAGAGAAGTTCAGGGAGAACCTGCAGTCTGCTGCGGAAAGGCTCGCCTCAGGCGAGATAAACGCCTCCCGCAGGACCTACGGGGACGCGTTCGACTCCTGCAAATTCTGCGGATACAGCGGTATCTGCCTTATAGATACGTATCGATAAAGGTCCTGATGCCGTCCGTTATCGAGGCGGCGGAGCCTTTGGCAAGCTCGCGGAGCTTTGAATCGCCCAATATGTCCATGATCGCCCCCTGGAAGCCCAGATAGCTGTCCACGGGGCTTGTTTTTTTGGGATAGCGGCCGGCTTTGTAGTTCTCCAGGACCACATGGTAGCGCTCTATGGCCCTGTCGATGGCCTGCGTCCAGGAGATGTAGAGCTCGTCGGCAGCAGCCTGCCCGACTTTGCGCATCGCGCTTTTGCTTCGGCCTTCAGCCGCAAGGAGCAGGGCGAGCGATGCGGCGTTCTCTTCGATCAGGAAGCCGTTGCGGCCTGCTGTGACGCCTTCCGCGGCGCAGCTTCCGTCTATCAGGACGGAACCCAGCGAGCAGGCGGCGGCCTCTCTCACCACCAGACCGTTGGTGTCGAAGCTGGAGGGGAAGAGGAAAAGGTCGGACCTGCAGTACCAGGCTGACAGCACCTTTCTGTCGTAGATGGGGCCGAGGAAGAGGACTTTGTCGTCCAGCCTGAGTTTTGAAGAATATGCTTTTATCTCGTCCGCGTCCTGGCCTACGAACACCATGCGGAAGTCCAGCCCTCTGTACTTGAGGGCTGCCAGAGCGTCGAGTATTATGCGTATGCCTTTGTACCACATGAGGCGGCCGACGTAGAGGTATACAGGGACGCCTTCCGGAAGGTCCGCGCCTTCGGTGAGCTTTCTTGTTTCGTCCTCGGGGAGTCTGCTTTTGGGGATGTCCACGCCGTTGGGCATGACTATGTAGTCGCCCTCGTAGCCGAGGGACTGCAGGTTCTTGCCTGCGCCGTCGCTGACCGCCCAGACTTCGTCGCAGGCGCTGACGTTGCCAACGAGCGCCAGTACGGCGCCTTCCTGGATCAGCTTGCCTTTAAGGGCGTTGGCGATGTCTATGTCGAACTTGGTGTGGTAGGTCATGATCAGCGGCCTGTCCAGAAAGCCCTTGATGCTGCGCGCGAATATCGT
The DNA here is from genome assembly GCA_947302945.1 of uncultured Bacillota bacterium. Classification (GTDB taxonomy): domain Bacteria; phylum Bacillota; class Clostridia; order Peptostreptococcales; family Anaerovoracaceae; genus RUG13409. Next base: position 951 of record CAMYWZ010000024.1, on the reverse strand, counting down.
GGAGGCCACCGGACAGTGGCTGTGGATGATGTCGACTTTCGCGTCCTTGACCGCTTTCGCGACGGCAGGCGAGAAGGGGTAGCCGGCGATGTAGCCGACTGCTTCCCTCAGGTCCAGCCCCGGGTAGCGGAGCACGGGATAGGGAAAGCCGCTGTCGTCCGCGCCCGGGTACTCAGGCGTGACGACCATTGCGCGTCCGCCGGTCTCTGTTATATGCGACGCGTAGTTTACGACAGTATTCACCACGCCGTCTATCTGCGGCGCGAAAGAGTCATTAAGCAAACAAACTGAAAGATCCATCCTGATCTCCTTTAAACTTCCGGAACGGTTCTCGGGTTCACAACTTGTCAGAGTCGAGAATAATGGTGAAAGGCCCGTCGTTTAAGAGCTCCACCTTCATGTCCGCGCCGAAGATGCCTTCCTGCACGTTGGGAACTGACTCGCGGGCTTTCGCGAGTATGTACTGATACATTTCCTCGGCTTCCGCGGCTCCTGCAGCCGGCGTGAAGCTCGGCCTGTTGCCGTGCTTGAGGTCCGCGCAGAGCGTGAACTGTGACACTATCAGCAGGCTTCCGCCCACGTCCGCAAGCGCCAGATTGGTCTTGCCGTTTTCGTCCGCGAATATACGCATCGCGCAGAGCTTTTTGACCATCTTGTCCGCGGTCTGCTTCGTATCGCCTCCGAAAACTCCCGCGAGCACCAGCAGCCCGTCGTCTATCTTCCCGCAGACCTTCCCGTCCACCGCCACGCTCGCGCGCTTCACCCTCTGTATCACGAATACCATAAACCCGTCCTCCCATTCTTCGTCCCCCCATTATACCACAAAACGGCACCTTTAGGGACGGTTCTCTTGGTGCCGCACTTTCAGGGACGGTTCTCTTGGTGCCAAACATTTCAGCTGAGAGGGCATGGCATTTCGGAGCACACCTCGCAAGCTTGTAAACAATCGAT
>CAMYWZ010000023.1 GCA_947302945.1 uncultured Bacillota bacterium | reverse complement strand
GGAAGCATCGTCATCTTCGCGGTCAACCGCAGCCTTACCGAGCCCGCCGAGCTCTCCCTGGACCTCCGCTCCTTCGGCAAATTCACCAAAGCCAGCCACAGCGTCCTTCACCACGACGACCTCAAGGCCGTCAACACCGAAGCCGCGCCGGACACCGTAAAGCCTGCCGACGTCCCGATCGACCCCAAAGAACTCAATAAAAAAGACGGCTGGGTGATCCTCCCCGCCGCCTCGTGGAACGTGATACAGCTCAGCTGATGCAGCCCTGGTGCAGACCATATACTGACCGCACCTTCGGAAAATCCGCCAAAACCGCCTTGAACCAGCCCCGATATAACACAAGTGTGTCCGAGTATTACGGCTCATTTTGAACGTCCCCGTATTCAGACTGTTAAAGCCGGAACCTGACATGCCGGCTGCAGGGATTTACGGCTTCCTGCAATTCCGCAAACACTAATACGGATGCAGATGACTATTCGTGAAGTCAGCATCCGTATAACACCAAGCGATGATTCTTCCTGCTGCATCCCGGCCTGTATATAGCACACCGTGGTTCAGCGAAATACAGACTCAACAGGTATACCATAAGCATAACATCCGTATTCTGACACGGGAGTCCAACACAAAAAACATCCTCTGCTTTTGCCCTGCTGCAAACCTCGCAACTTTACGGACCTGATCCGGTAAAAACACAGTTTACGTCCGTATTCGGTATTGCAGAATGCTGTTTCGGCCTCTGATACCCGTTTTTCGCAGTTTTCGTATATGATTCGCGCAGGGCCTGTGATTTTTCATCCATCTCAAACGTTATATCCATGAAAGCCTGAAAAAAACTCGGAGGAACGTTCTTTGGATAAGGAAAAGCTCATAAAGCTTTATGATGAGTACTATGCAGACGTTCAGCGGCTGGCCTTTTCCTATCTGAAAAACAAAGACGACTCCATGGACGCTGCACAGAATGTTTTCCTTAAGCTTTTGAAATCAGACACTGTTCTCGCCCCGGGAAAGGAGAAGTCCTGGCTCCTGAAAGTGACGGCAAACGAATGCAGGGACATGCTCAGGAAGCAGCGTCCCTCCGAGGAACTTCCGGAAGACATAGAGGCAGACGAGTCGGACCGCGAGGTATGGGAACTGCTTTCGGCGCTGAAGCCGGAAGACAGAGCAGTCATCCAGCTTTTCTATTATGACGGGTATTCAGTCAAAGAGATCGGGAGCATCCTTGGCATCACGTCTTCCGGAGTGTCAATGAGGCTTTCGAGGGCAAGGAAGAGGCTTAGGACGATATTGGAGGATGAAGATGAATAAGATAAAGAAAGCATACGACAGCATTGCTCCGGGAGCCGTCGAGCTGGCTGTGCGGAGGGAAGCTTTTCTGCAGAAGCTGGATGCTCCGCAGTCCGGCGCTTCGACGGTTAGATCCAGTCGCTGCAGAAGGCGCATCGCAGTGATAATCGCAGCGTGCCTGATAATCGGCACGGCAGCTATTGCGGCTTCCACAGGCAAATTAAGGACCTGGGTGATCGACAGCAACCGACTGATGCTTAAAAGCCTGGATATTGAGTTACCGGACAGCCTCGGGGATTACGAACTAAACGAATACCAGCATTATGATCGCCTGCCTGAGGGCGAAGAGCCTGTCCTGGGTATTTCCAAGCCGCTATACAGATCTTACGGCGTGTACTATTCCAAGCCGAACAATATAGATTTTGTTTCATCCGATGGAGGCCATGGTACCCAGTATCGCAGTGACAGGATACACCTGACCTTCGGTTTTACGGAAGGGCTGAAAGATGAAGACTGGATGACATACTTCCATTACGATCCGGAGACCAAAAAGTGGATCCCTTATAATGACGCAGAGTCATCTACAAACATCCGCACAACGGAAAACCTGGAAGAGATCTCTTACAGGGGCGCAACGATCTGGATCTATGAACTGACATGGCGTCAAAAAGAAGGAAAACCGGAGTATTATTACGACGCGGGTGCCAACTGGTATGACCCCGAGATCGGAGCGTGGTTCCAGGCAGATTTCTCCACGCCGACATACGACGTTATCGTCGACAAAGCATATGACAAGGATGGGAATCTGATCCACGAATCGAAAGAAGAATATATAAGGCCTACAAACGTCCTCGACAAAGAGACCCTTCTGGAATACATCAAGGAGATAATTGATTTGAACAGGCAGTGAAAGCTGCCTGTTTTTTCACTTTGGCGTCGGGAGAAAGCCAGACCGACAGGGATTAGCGCGCAGTTCGTGTTCCTTTTTCTGGGTTTTTGCAAAAACGCTCCCCCGGGCATCTGCTGCGGCTGGTTGGGGGAGCGGAACGACCTGTGGTTTTGGCGCTGTAGGCCTTCATACTTGCACGAAATATGTCCCAGAAGGCAGTTTAATGGGTATCCGGGACACTTTTCAGGCAAGTATACTGTAATGATCTATCAATGCTGACACTCAAAAAGCTCCCCCGGATACGCTCTGCAAAGGCATGGGGGAGCGAAATCTTAAAAACAAGTCTGCCGCGTCGCATCGTAAAACGTGAAAGGACTGAATCAGCCCTCTCGCGTAAAAAGCCGGTTTTTTACAACTATACGAATTTTACTGCTGTGCCGTAGGCGATGACTTCCGCGGCGCCCTGCATGATGGCTGAAGAGGCGTAGCGGACGCAAACAACGGCGTCGGCGCCCATGGCTTCGGCTTCGGCGACCATGCGCTTTGTGGCGAGGGCTCTGGCGTCGTTCATCATGTCGTTGTACCTGGTGAGTTCCCCGCCGACGAGGGTCTTAAGGCCTGCGCCGATATCGCGGAACGCGTTGACCGTCTGGATGGTGCTGCCTTTGACCAGACCAAGCATCTCAAGGTTCCTGCCGCTGATGGTTTCAGTATTTACCAAGATCATCTTCTTCTCCTCCTTTGATCTCTCTTATCCTCTGGCTGCAAACGTAGATTATCCCAAAGATCAGCACTGCAGGGACTATTCCCAGCAGGATCTTCATCAGCCTGCTCTCGTCCGACATCGCGATGACGCCGAAGAAAAACGCATAGTAGATTATTATTACGGCAGCAGCTCCGACTGCTCCGGCTGTTTTCTTTCTGTGATCGTTCATGACTGTTGCCTCGTGGTTTCCGGACCTGATGCGTAAGGGATGTATGACCCGCCGATGAAGCGCCAGTTGCCCTCCATGAGCCGGCTGATATCCGTGATGGGCTCCGGGTCTGCAGAAATGTTGTATTGATTATAGACCAACATCTTGCGGCAGTCCACCGCTACTGTATGGAAACCATACTTTATGATCGGTTTGTTCCAGTATGAGATTATGAAGACGCCGGGCGGGAGCTCCCCTGCGGCGTTCTTCCTGTTGAAGCTGCGGACGCTGCGGATGCGGGTGAAGCGGACGCCTTGCTTTCTTAAAAACATGTGTATCTCTATAGGCGTGGCGCCCAGGATGCCGCCTGCAGCCCAGCCGAGCCCGCGCCTGAAGAGCTTTTCGAAGTAGGCTTTGACATCGGCGAACGGCACCGGCCTGCCCAAAAGGACCATGGCGTTGTAGCACGCTATGGCCTCGCAGCCGGCCCTGCCTATCGTGGACCTTCCGTAGGGTATGTCCGCGTACTCCGGACGCCCCTGACCGTTTATAGGGTCCATCTCATGCGAGGAAGCCTTCCACGATGGCGGCTTCCGCTTCTTCCTGCGTAAGGCCGAGGGTGCGCAGCTTCATGATCTGCTCGCCGGCGATCTTGCCTATGGCGGCTTCGTGGATGAGCTCCGCGTCCCCGCTGTTCGCGTAGAGCTCCGGGGTGGCGTCCACTTTGCCGTTTTCGGCGATTATGGCGTCGCACTCGGAGTGGCCGTGGCACTTGTTGTTGCCGATGATGACGGACTGGTAGGCCTGGTGCGAATGGCCTCTGGCCACGGAGCGGCTCATCAGGTTGACGCCGCTGTCCACGCCGTTGAGCTCCACGGAGAAGTGGGTCTCGGCGGTCTCGTCCCTGTCGGTGAGGAGGCGCTCCTTGATGACCAAGGTTGCGCGGTCCTTAAGCGCCGCCTTGGTATTGCGTGTGCTTTTTGAGACGCCGCCGAGCTGGGAGGTGTCCATCTCCAGGTAGGAATCCTCGTCAAGGAAGCACTCGGTGACGGGGTCTATGATCTTCTGCGTGTCGTCAGAGCCGGTGCCGACGTGTTTCTCCACGTAGAGCACGCGGCTGCCTTTTGCCAGAAGGAAGCGGTGTATACCGTTGTGACGCGCGGGCTCGCCGGTCTCGGTGTGGATGCCGCAGCCGGCGACGATGGTGACGTACGCGCCTTCGCCCACGTGGAAGTCGTTGTAAACGAGGTCGTCAAAGCCTGGCGCCGTGACGCAGGCCGGGATGAAGACCGTCTCCCCTTTGGTGTTCGGAGCGATGTAAATATCCAGGCCGGGGTTGTCCGCCTTGCTCTCTATCTTTATGTTTTCCGAAGATTTCCTGCCGAGGCAGCCTCCGTTGGAGCGGATGTTGAATGCGCCCTTGAATTTGCCCTCGAAATCCGCGACCTGCTTTAAAAGGTCCGCGGTGTTCCTGTCTATGGTCTTTTCTGCTATGTCGCTCATTGTGCGGCCTCCATTCTGCATATGCCCCTGTCTGTGCAGTCGTTCTTGCAGATGAGTCTGGGGAATATGCTGTCGCGGGTGCCCGAAAGGCCGAGCTTTCCGTTCTGGATGGTGATGATCTCGTCCGCGATCGAAAGTATCCTCTCCTGGTGCGAGATTATGACCAGCGAGCACTTGCGGCTGTCCCTGATCTCCTCAAATACGCGGATGAGGTTGTTGAAGCTCCAGAGGTCTATGCCGGCCTCCGGCTCGTCGAATATTGCGACTTTAGCGTCCCGAAGCAGGACGGAGGCTATCTCTATCCTCTTGATCTCGCCGCCGGAAAGGTGGGTGTCCACCTGGCGTTCCATGTACTGCTCCGCGACCATGCCGACGTTTTCGAGCGCGGCTTTAAGCTCCTCGTCCGAAAGCGCTCTGCCTGCCGCAAGCGAAAGCAGCTTCCTGATGGAGATGCCCTTGAACCTTACGGGCTGCTGGAACGCGAACGCTACGCCGGCCTTTGCCCTCTCCGTTGGATCCAGGCTGCTGATGTCCTGTCCGTTGAGAATGATCTGTCCACTCGTCTGGGTAAGTACCCCGGCCATGACCTTGGCCAGAGTGGTCTTGCCGCCGCCGTTGGGACCGGTAAGGCATATGAGCTTTCCGTCCGGTATGGTGAGGCTGATGTCGTCCAGTATCTTCCGGCTGCCGTCTGCCTCGAACGTTATATTTTTTATCTCGAGCATGTTCTGTGACCTCTTGAGTCTGTAATGTCGTTATTGCTGCGGGCATCCCCGCGGAATAATAATTATATCATCTGCGCTGCCCTTTGAAAAGCGGAAACAGGCAATTGTAGTTACGGCCCTGCAAGAATAAAGCACATTTCTTCATCTTGCAAGAAATACCTCTCAGGTTATATAATACAGAATACGCGGGCGGACCGGACAGTTCCGCCTGCCGAAACAGTTTGACCAAACAGCTGTAAAGGAGTTCATCATGCTGAGGGAAAATACCCCCACAAAAGTCTGGAACCGCGGGTACATACTGATATTCGTGGCGAACCTGTTCCAGCACATGGGTCAGCAGACCATAACGTCGCTGGTGCCTAAATACGCAAGCTCCATGGGAGCGGCCGCATCGGTGGTAGGCATAGTAAGCGGCATATTCGCCATTTCGGCTCTTGCGATAAGGCCGGTGGCAAGCCCCGCCTTCGACTGCTTCAGAAAGCGCAATATATACCTGCTGGCTACGATAATACTGATCTGCTCGTATACGGTCTTCTACTTTGCCCCCAACGTTTCCTGGCTTATCGCCGGAAGGCTGCTGCAGGGCGTGGGCATAGGCATGACCGCTCCGATATCCCTCTCCATCGCATGCGACAACCTGCCGGAAGGAAGCTTCGCCAAGGGCGTGAGTTTCTTCTCCTTAGGCCAGGCCTTCGGACAAGCGGTAGGACCGAGCATAGGACTTTCGCTGAGCAGGAATTACGGTTACAGGACCACCTTCCTTGCCTGCATCGGCGCCATGACGGTGTGCCTGATCATAGGCTTCTTCGTCTACAGCAAGCCGGCTCCCGCGGACGCCAAATACCGCATCCGCTTCGACACTATAGTGGCTAAGGAGGCCATCCCTTCGGCCATAACCATGACTTTCCTCAACATCCCCTACGCCTGCATAGGCGGCTTCCTGCTGATCTACGCGAACGACACGCTGGGGATCACCAACATCGGTCTTTACTACACGGTCTACGCAATAGGCATTCTGGTGCTGCGCTTTGCCACCGGCGGACTTGCGGACAAGTTCGGATACAGGAAGGTGCTTGTGCCTTCGATGATGTGCTTTGCCGTGACGTTCATAATGTTCTCGGTGTCGAAGACCGTGACGGGCTTTATCGTGGCGGCGGTGTTTTCGGCTCTGGGATACGGAGTTGCGCTGCCCAACCTTCAGGCGCTTTGCATGACTTCCGTTCCTGCCGAAAAGCGCGGCGTGGGAAGCAACACCTTCTTCCTGGGACAGGACCTTGGACAGTTCTCCGGCCCCTACCTTGCGGGGCTTCTGGCTGACGCTCTCATCAAGAGCCGCAACGGCGGAACGCTCGAAGGCGCCAGCAATGCCGTAAAGGCATCCGCCTACTCCACCATGTACCTGGTGATCATAATCAGCTTGGTGATAGCCATCTCCCTGGTATTCTACATCACCCGGAAAAAGAAGCAGTAAATACCTCGAAAGACGATCAGGGCGGACCGGAAACGGCCCGCCTTTTTGCACCTTGGGGACGGTCCTTTTGGTGCCGCACCATCAGGGACGGTTCTCAAGTTCACGGCAAAATAATAGATCCACCGGATGAATCTCCGGTGGACCCATGTGTTCTGGTTTTACAGTATGCTCTTTGCCTTCGCGATTATGGACGCGGTGTCGATGCCGTAAAGCTCGAAGAGCTGGTCCATCTCGCCGGACTGGCCGAACTGGTCCATGATTGCTACGTGCGCGAGCTTTATGGGCTGGCCGAAGAGGCCGCAGGCTATCGCCTCGCCGACGCCGCCGCAGATGTTGCAGTCCTCGACGACGACGAGCTTTCCGCCGCTTTCAAGCGCCGCCTTTCTGATGCCCTCGATGTCCAGCGGCTTGATGGTGTGGATGTTCACGACGGTGGCCTGGATGCCTTCTTCCGCGAGCTTTTCAGCCGCTTCCACAGCCCACGCGTTCATGACGCCTATGGCCGCGATGGCGATGTCCTTGCCTTTGCGAAGGATCTGGACCTTGCCGGGCTCAAACGGCGTATCCTCCGCCGTAAGTATGGGCGTGGCCGCCCTTGCCGTGCGCATGTAGACCGGGCCGTCGATCCTGTACATGGCCTCGACCATCTGCTTTGCCTGGTTGTAGTCGCAGGGATCGAAGATAGTCATGTTCGGGAGGCATCGCATGATCGCGATGTCCTCGATGGCCTGATGGGTGCCGCCGTCCGGGCCTGCGGTAAGGCCGCTGTGGCTTCCGACCAGCTTGACGTTGACCTTTGAATAGCATATCGCGTTGCGTATGATCTCGAACGCTCTGCCCGGGCAGAATACCGCGAACGACGCCGCGAACGGGACCAGCCCTACGCGCGCCATTCCCGCCGCCATGCCGAGCATGTTGGCCTCCGCTATCCCGGCGTTTGTGTGCCTTTCCGGGTAAGTTTTGGCGAATTCCTTGGTGCCTACGCTGCCGCACAGATCCGCGTCCAGCGCCACCACGTTGTCGTATTTCTTCGCAAGCTCCGCGAGGCCTGCGCCGTACCCTTGGCGGGTAGCTTTCTTGTCTGCCATCTACATGCCCTCCAGATCTTTTACTGCCTGAGCGCACTGCTCTTTGTTGGGAGCGTTGCCGTGCCATCCGGCCTGGTTCTCCATGAAGGAGACGCCCCTGCCCTTCGTGGTGTTAGCTATGATGCAGTGAGGCTTTCCGGGGACCTTGGTCTCCAGAGCCGCGAGTATGGCCGTAAAATCGTGGCCGTCTATGGTGTCGACCGCAAATCCGAAGGCCGAGAACTTGGCCGAAAGATCCCCCAGGCTCATGACGTCGTCCACGCGGCCGTCTATCTGAAGACCGTTCCTGTCGACGATGACCGTGAGGTTGTCCAGCTTGTACTGGGCTGCTGACATGAAGGCCTCCCAGCAGAGGCCCTCCTGAAGCTCGCCGTCGCCGCAGACGCAGTAGACGTGGTAGGGGCTGCCCTGGATCTTAAGACCGCGCGCCATGCCGACCGCCACCGAAGTGCCCTGCCCGAGCGAACCGGTGCTGCAGTCCACGCCGGGAAGCTTGGCGCTGTCCGGGTGGCCCTGAAGGTGGCTTCCGAGCTTTCTGAGCGAATAGATGTCCTCCTGCGGGAAGTATCCCTTGTCCGCGAGGACCGCGTAAAGGGCGGGCGCCGCGTGACCCTTGGAGAGCACGAAGATGTCGTGTTTTCCGGGCTCGGCGTCTACCGAGACGTCCATTTTTGAATAATAAAGCGCGACGAGTATGTCCGTTACGGACAGCGATCCGCCCGGATGGCCCGAGCCGGCTTCGGTGATCATCTTCACCTCGTCTATCCTGAGCTTGCGCGCCTTTTCCTGAAGTTCTGCTATAGTCATTGCTGCCTCCGATCTGGTGCTTTCATCAGTAAATATTTTATCACTGCGGACCCCCTTTGAAAAGCCCCGTATTTATGCTAAAATGTGTGCCTGGAGGTCAGATATGAACATAGCCGGAATACAGAAACTGACACTGCTGGACTTCCCCGGAAGGCTGGCGGCAACGATATTCACACCGGGCTGCAACCTGCGCTGCCCGTTCTGCCACAACGCTTCGCTGGTGGACCCGGCGGAGCTTAAAGTCACGCTCGAGGAGACCGGACTTCTTGACCAGCAGGAAGTCCTGGACTTTCTCAGGGAGCGCTTCGGAAGGCTCACAGGCCTTGCCGTCACAGGCGGCGAGCCCCTGATGCAGACCGGGATCCTGGACTTCTTAAAGCAGGTCAAGGACATAGGCTACGCCATAAAGCTCGACACCAACGGCACCAACCCCGAGCGGCTGCGCGCCCTGCTTTCCGCGGGCATCGTGGACTACGTAGCCATGGACCTTAAGAACTGTCGGGAGAAATACGCCGCCACCACCGGCCTTCCCGAAAGCAGCACCGCCATCCTGTACGAAAGCACCCTGCTCTCCGCAAGATTCATACGCGAAAGCGGCGTCGAGCACGAATTCAGGACCACTGTCGTGGCACAGCTGCACACCGTCGACGACATCCGCGCCATCGCGAAAGACTTCGCCGGCGCCCCGGCCTACTTCCTTCAGAGCTTCGCCGATTCCGGCGACATCCTCGGTTCCGGCTGCGACTACAACAGCCTCCCCGACGACCAGAAGTTCACCGCCGCCCCCCGCGAAACCATGGAAGCCATGCAAAAAGCTGCGCAGGAGTTCATCCCCAACACGCAGCTTAGAGGTATCTGAGTCCCGGCACCGGGAGAACCGTCCCTGATGGTGCG
>CAMYWZ010000022.1 GCA_947302945.1 uncultured Bacillota bacterium | reverse complement strand
ACAGCGGGTACTCGAAGCAGCTTTCCGTGCCCAGGTGGCATGCCGGGCCGTCCGGTTCAGCGACTATCAGAAGACTGTCTTTGTCGCAGTCGGTGAGTATCGATACGGCGTGCATGAAGTTGCCGCTGGTCTCTCCCTTGGTCCAAAGCTCCTGCCTGGACCTGCTCCAGAAGGTCGCGAGGCCCGTTTCCATCGTCTTTTCGAGGCTTTCGCGGTTCATAAACGCCTGCATCAGGACGCGGCGGCTGTATTTGTCGATGACTATCGCGGGCACGAGCCCCTTTTCATCAAACTTTATCTCGCTTATATCTGCCATTTTCAATGCACTCCTATACTGTTCTTGCAAGTATGCCGTTTTCTTTGAGTCTGTCTTTCAGATCCTTGATGCTGACTTCGCCGTAGTGGAAGATCGATGCGGCAAGGCCTGCGTCAACGAACTGAAGCGTTTTAAACAGGGTGATGAAGTCTTCTATGCACCCCGCACCACCTGAAGCTATCACCGGGACGTTCACCTTTCCGCAGACATCTTCGAGCATCTGAAGGTCGAAGCCTTCCTTGACGCCGTCGGTATCTATCGAGTTGAGGACTATCTCCCCAGCGCCGAGCTCAACGCCTCTTCTGATCCAATCAGCGGCCTCCAGGCCAGTGTTTTCGCGTCCGCCCTTGGCGAAGACGCGGTAGCTTCCGTCAACGCGCTTGACATCTGCAGACAGGACCACGCACTGGCTTCCGTAGCGCTTTGCGGCCTCGTATATAAGATTAGGGTCCTTGATGGCTCCCGAATTGACGCTCACCTTGTCCGCTCCGCACTTCAGAACGCGGTCGAAATCGTCCAGGGTGTTGATCCCGCCGCCTACTGTGAGCGGTATGAATATTGTAGAAGCTACTTCCCTGAGTATCCCTGTAAAGAGCCTGCGGCCTTCAACCGAAGCGGTGATGTCGTAGAAGACCAGCTCGTCCGCGCCGCATTCGGAATAGAACTTTCCGAGCTCCACCGGCGATGACACGTCCGAAAGCCCCTTGAAATTCCGGCCTTTCACCACTCTTCCGTCCTTTACGTCAAGGCAGGGTATTATCCTTTTGGTTATCATATGTGACCTCTGCTGTGATCATTCCCCGCGGGCGGCCTTCAGCGCCTCGCGAAGATCTATGGCTCCTGTGTAATATGCCTTTCCTATTATCGCTCCGTAGATCCCGGTCTCTTTCAGAGCTTTTACGTCCTCAAGAGACGAAACTCCACCGGAAGCGACTATATCGACCGAAAGCTCCTTTGAAAGCTGCCTGTAAAGCTCCCTGTTGGTGCCCTTCATGGCTCCGTCCTTTGAAATATCGGTGCAGATAAGGGTTTTAACACCGGTGTCCTGCATCTTTTTGCAGAAATCCATGGCGGTGTATGAGCTCTTTTCGGTCCAGCCTTTTATTGCAACGTAACCTTCTTTTATGTCAACACCAACGGAAATCAATGGGCCAAAATGTAAGACAGCTTCTTTCAAGAATTCCGGATCGTTTACGGCTGCAGTCCCCAGAACCACTCTTGAGACCCCTGCCACTACGTAGGATTCAACGGTCTTCATGTCCCTGATGCCGCCGCCTACCTCTGCTTTAAGACCGCATGAAGAAATGATGCTCTTTATGGTCTCCATGTTCGGGGCCGTGCCGCTTTTCGCGCCTTCGAGGTCCACGATATGTATCCATTCCGCGCCGCAGGCCGCAAAATCAGCCGCGACAGAGACAGGATCGTCGTTATATACGGTCTTTTTAGCGTAATCGCCCTTGAGCAGCCTTACCGCTTTTCCTTCTATGAGATCTATCGCTGGTAAAATTATCACTGTTTTGCCTTTCTTTTGATCCGTTTCTTAAAGCCTGCTGAAAGACTTAAGTATTTTTAACCCCGCCGGTCCGCTCTTCTCCGGATGAAACTGAGTCCCGAACACGTTGCCGTTCTGCACGGCCGCAGTAAGCTGCGCGCCGTATTCACACACAGCAGTAACGTTTTCTGCCGGACTTGCGCAGTAGAACGAGTGTACGAAGTACATGTGCTCTCCCTCCGCTGTGTCAGCAAATATCGGAGAATCATTCGTCAGCTCAAGCGCGTTCCAGCCCATCTGCGGTATCTTCAGCCCTTTTGGGATGACATCCGCTATCGGAACCACCTTGCCCGGTACCAATCCAAGGCCCTCATGCCTTCCGAACTCAAAGCTCTCCTCCAAAAGAAGCTGCATCCCAAGGCATATTCCAAGGAAAGGCTTGCCGCTTTCTGCCTGCTTTATGACAAAGTCCCAGAGGCCCTGCGCCTTGAGCTTTTCCGCAGCGTCGCCGAAAGCGCCTACTCCGGGAAGGACTATCCTTTCAGCCTTGTCTATCTCCGCGGGATCTGCCGTCACTGCTGCTTCTATGCCAAGAGATGCAAAGGAGCTTTTCAGTGAGAACAGGTTCCCTACTCCGTAATCAATGATCGCGATCATGTCTTCTCCTAAAGAAGTCCTTTTGTAGACGGTATCTCGCCGGCAAGCGCAGGATCTGTCGAAACAGCTGTTCTTAGGCTCCTTGCGGCGGACTTGAACTGCCCTTCTATGATGTGGTGAGCGTTCCTTCCGTCAAGCTGCTTTATGTGAAGAGCCAGCTTTGCCGCTCTTGCGAAAGCTGTCCAGAACTCTTCAGCAAGTTCCACGTCGAATGTACCGACCTTCTTGGCCCTCATCTTCGCTTCGTATGAAAGGTGCGCCCTTCCGGAGATGTCCACAGCTGTAAGTATCAGAGCTTCGTCCATGGGAAGTATACAGTCTCCGTACCGTCTGATCCCGGCCTTGTCTCCAAGAGCCTTGCCGAAGGCTTCACCCAGGCATATGCCAATGTCCTCGACGCTGTGGTGGTCGTCCACATTGGTGTCACCCTTGCACGTAAGTTCAAGGTCGAACCTGCCGTGCTTTGCGAAAAGCGTCAGCATGTGGTCGAGGAAACCGACTCCGCTGTCTATGCTGCTGTTTCCGCTGCCGTCAAGGTCCAGAAAAAGCCTGATATCGGTCTCCGCGGTCTTTCTTTCAATAGCTGCCTGTCTGTTCATGATCCACCTTTCCCTAAAAGCTTTACGCTTCGATAATCTCCTTGAGTGCGCTTATCAGCGCTTCGATCTGCTTCCTGCTTCCTATCGTGATGCGGTTGTAGTCCTTGATGCGCTCAAGCGTAAAATGCCTCACCAGAACGTCTTTTTCCTTGAGCTTTTCGTATATTTCCCGGCCTGAAAACTCAGGATGTTTTGCGAATACGAAGTTCGCCAGGGAATCCGTCATCGTAAATCCGAGCTTTTTGAGTTCCGCTTCCGCGAACGCTCTGTTCTCTGCAACTATCCTGCAGTTGCGCGCAGTGTACTCCGCGTCCAGCAGCGTACCTTCTCCCAGCGTAGCCGTCATCGAGTTGACGTTGTATGGGTTCAGTGAATACTTCAGCGTCTGAAGGTCTCCGATCACTTCCCTGCTTCCGATAGCGTACCCAAGCCGTGCTCCTGCCATGGATCTTGACTTTGAAAAAGTCTGTACCACCAGCAGGTTATCGTACTTCTTCGTCAGAGGCACGCAGCTTTCAGCGCCGAAATCCACGTAGGCCTCGTCTATAACTACTACCCTGCCCGAATCTGCCTTGACAAGTTCCTCTATTTCTGAAGGTTTAAGGGTATTGCCTGTCGGAGCGTTTGGATTTGCTATGAATATCGTGCCTTTGACGTTGTAATCCGAAAGCCGGATCTTAAGCTCATCATCCAGCGGGATGCTCACGTAAGGCACCCTCGCCATCTGCGCGAAGACCGGATAGAAACCGTAGCTTATATCAGGGCATACAGCCGGTACGCTGCTGCTGCAGAAGGCCGAAAAGGCAAAGAACAGTATCTCGTCCGATCCGTTGCCGCAGATGACGTTTTCCGGACCAACTTCATAGGTCTTCGCCAGAAGAGCAGTCAGTTTCCTGCAGTCCGGGTCTGAGTAAAGATGCGCCGGCCTTGTATTCTCAGCCATGTACGCTAGCGCCTTCTCCGATGGCGGGAAAGGATTCTCGTTGGTATTGAGCTTGACGTAGCGCGAAAGATCGGCCGGCTGCTCTCCGGGCACGTAGGCTACGAGATCTTTGTAGTTTTCACTTAGGAACCTGCTCATCTGATCCTCCGCAATGCTTACTTTTCCGTCCTTATCAGGGCGCTTCTCGCGTGGCCGGTAAGGCCTTCCTTTTCCGCGAACGACGCCACGTCCTTTGCGACTTTTCCAAGCGCTTCTTCAGTAAAGTAAGTGAACTGAGTCTTCTTTATGAAATCGTCTACTGAAAGCGGGCTTGCGAACCTTGCCGTGCCGCTCGTGGGAAGCGTGTGGTTAGGACCTGCGAAGTAATCTCCGAGTGCCTCCGGGCAGTTCCTTCCCATGAAGACCGATCCTGCGTTCTTAACGCTGTCGAGCAGAGCAAACGGGTCGTCCACGCAGAGCTCAAGGTGCTCAGGAGCGATCTCGTTCGATATCTCGATGGCTTTCTTTATATCATCCGCTACTATGATCTTACCGTTGTTTTCAATTGACGCGCGGGCTATCTCTGCTCTTTTCAGAAGAGGCAGCTGGGCCTCGATCTCCTCGGCGACTTCCTTAGCCAGCTTCATGCTGTCCGTGACGAGAACGGCGCTTGCCATCTTGTCGTGCTCCGCCTGGGAAAGAAGATCAGCCGCCAGATAAGAAGCGTTCGAAGCTCCGTCAGCGACTATCAGTATCTCGCTGGGACCGGCTATCATGTCTATCGAGACCTGCCCGAAGACCTGCTTTTTGGCCTCAGCCACGAATGCGTTGCCCGGGCCGACTATCTTGTCGACTCTGGGTATGCTCTCTGTGCCATATGCAAGAGCCGCTATGGCCTGAGCCCCGCCTACCTTGAATATGCGGTCTACGCCGGCTACCTTCGCCGCGGCAAGTATTACAGGCGCCACTTTGCCTTCCCTGTTCGGAGGCGTGACCATAATAAGGTCCTTTACCCCTGCCAACTTCGCCGGGATGGAATCCATCAGAACTGTCGAAGGATAGGCAGCAGTGCCGCCCGGTACGTAAAGTCCGGCTTTCTCGATGGGTATGATCTTCTGTCCCATTACAACGCCCGGCTTTTCGCTTATCACGAAGCTGTTTCTGACCTGTCTTTTGTGAAAGTTCCTGATGTTTTCGGCAGCCTTTTCAAGTATCCTTATGAATTCCGGCCCTACAAGTACGACGGCCTCGTCTATCTCTTCTTTGGTGACTTTAAGGCTGTTCAGTTCGACCTTGTCGAATTCTTCCGCGTAATCGTAAAGAGCATCGTCGCCGCGTTGCTTTACTTCGGCGATTATGCGTGAAACTATTGCCTCAACGTCCACCGCCGGGACGGACCTTGCGAAGATCTCGCTGTTTTCGACTTCGCCGTATTTATATATCCTGATCATTTACTTTACCTGCTTTCCGAGCTTTGCGCAAAGCTCATCTATCATGTCCTTTTTGAAAGCGTATCCTGCTTTGTTCGCTATGAGTCGGGCGCTGATAGGGGCTATGGTCTCCCTTTCCTTAAGGCCGTTCTCTTTGAGGGTGCTTCCCGTTTCGACTATGTCCACTATGACGTCCGAAAGGCCCAGAAGAGGCGCAAGTTCGATCGACCCGTTCAGATGGATGATATCGATGTCGCGGCCAAGCGAGGCGTAGTATTCTTTCGCGATGTTTCCGAACTTGGTGGCGACCGTGAGAGTGCTGGAAAGGTCGTCCTTAAAGTCTGCTTTCGCAGCGACGGCCATCCTGCAGATGCCTGTCTTAAGATCCAGAAGCTCGTAGACATCCGGCACGTACTCAAGGAGTATGTCTTTGCCGCATACACCCAGGTCCGCCGCTCCGCGCTCTACATATACCGAGACGTCCGAGGGCTTGACCCAGAAGTAGCTGACGCCCTTCTCTTCGTTCGTGAATATGAGCCTTCTGCTCTGCTGCAGTATCTCCGGGCAGCCGTAGCCTGCTGCCTCGAACATGGCATATACTTTTTCCCCGAGCCTTCCCTTAGGCAGCGCTATGCGAAGAGTTTCCTTCATCGTTTTTCACCGCCTTTCGTAAGATCCACAAGGGTGTTATACGTAAAGCCTTCGGGCAGCTTTCTGAGAGCCAGGACCTTTTTTCCTTCGGCAGAAAGTGCTTCGGAACGGGCCAGAACTTCAGAAGCCGGCGTGTCCGCACCGTATACGATTACAACGTCCGCGTCAGTACCCTCCAAGCCCTCCGAGAAGCGCTCTAACAGGTCCGTATACAGCGCAAAACCTATAGCGCCGTACTTTTTACCCATTCTGTGCATTAAAGCGTCGTAGCGGCCTCCTGAGAGCACTGCGGAGGGTATGCCTTTTACGTATCCTTTGAACACAACGCCGCTGTAATACTTCGTTCCGCAGTCCTGCGAGAGGTCGAAACGGAGCATGTCTTCAAGGCCCAGCTGTTTAAACGTTTCAGCTATTTCCGAAAGAGTATCGATATCCAGCGCATTTACACCGAGCTTTTTCAGAGCTGTTATGACGTCTGCCGGAGCACCCGATACAGACGATATGCTCAGGAAGCGTTCGCTCTGAGCGCTGTCCGCGCCGCACTCCTTAAGCAGCTGAGAAAGCTCGTGCATGTTCTTTTCGTCGATCAGGGAAAGCGCTTTTTCAAGTGCATCTTCCGAAAGCCCAAGCTCCTCCGCCGACGCCTTGATCAGCGAAGGCAGCGAAATGACGAGCATGCTGTCTTCGGAAACAATCTTGAGGCTCTTTGCGGCAAGCATCAGGACCTCGAGCACAGAATAATCGTCTATGTCCCCTGTGCACTCAAGACCGGTCTGCATGATCTCTTTGTAGACCTTGGAGCCCTTCGAGACTCTGTAGACGTTTTCATTGTAATACACTTTGGATACGGCGCCTGCAGACTCTCTCGTGTTTCTTATAATGGAAAGAGTGACGTCCGGTTTGAGCGCCATTAGCTTGCCGTTAGTATCCGTGAATGTGATGATGCCTTCCGATGCGAGCAGATCCTTGTTCCTCGCGTAAAGATCGTACTCCTCGAACTTGCTCATCTTGTATTTCTGAAAGCCGAAGCTCTCGTACAAGCAGGAGAGCCCGCCGACGAGCTTTTCAAGGGAATTCATTTGTCTTCCTCCATGGCTGCCAAAGCTTTTGTGTATCCGCCGCTGCCGTAGTCGAGGCAGCGCTTGACCCTGCTGATGGTCGCCGAGCTGACGTTGGTAAGTTCGGAAACTTTCTGGTAGCTGAGTCCTTTGCTCAGAAGTACGGCTACTTCCAGCCTCTGGGACATGTCCTTGATCTCCTTGACGGTGCAGAGATCTTCAAAAAAGTCGTAGCAATCGTCTACTGTTTTGATCTTGAGGATGGTCTCAAAAAGCCTGTCAGCAGCCTCTGAATGGATGCCCTTCGTCATTACTTTGCTCCTTTAGCGTAATAAAGCGGTGATTTGTTTCACATACTACCACATCACCGCGCTAAAGTAAAGAAGTATTTTACGTATTTTCAGGATATTTACCAAAGAGTCGTAAGGTACTCCGCCATTACGGCAATGACCGGGAGCGTAAGTATCGAAAGAAGCGTGGAAAGACTTACGAGCTGGGCTGCATACGCAACGTTGCGTCCGTAGCGCTCAGCAAAAATGCCTGTCGAAGTAGCGACCGGCGTACCAAACAGTATGATGATCGCGACATAGAACTCCTTGTCCAGATGGAAAGGAACAAGAAGCAGAGCCGCTATCAGAGGAATTAGCAGCTGCTTGATGGCGCATACCGCGTAAAACAGCGGTTTTGTGAATATAGTCCTGAAATCTGCCCTGGAAAGCTGGGCCCCTATTATAAGCATGAAAAGCGGCGAATTCAGATTCCCCAGATACGTCAGAGCGTTGAAGATGGGTTCCGGAAAGCGTATGCGGAGGAACATGCAGATGAGCCCCACCACAAGAGCTATAACGACCATGTTAGTTGCAAGGTTCCTGGCAGACACAGCTTTGCGGCCGCCCATGAGCATTGCTCCGTGCGTATAAATGATCAGGTTGAAGACAGCAACTCCGAGGACTGCGAATATGACGTGGCTGGATCCGAGCACCGCTGTTATGAGCGGGATACCCATGGACCCCACGTTTCCGTAAACGCAGCCGAACTGAAGGATGGCTTTTGTCCCCTCTTCCTTCTTCCTGAAAAAGAGTTTCGAAACGAGTATGAAAACGATATAGCTTCCCAGGATGGCAAGCGTACCTGTGCCCAGCAGCACCAGAAGATCGCGGTCGTAGTCCATCTGGAAGGTATTGAGAATAATACAGGGTGTGGAAACCCTGATTATAACGTTTGAAAGCTCTTTTGTACCGTGTTCGGTTATGATCTTCAGCCGCCCCAGGATGAAGCCTACTCCGGACATCATGAAAAGAGTTATTACCTGAAATAAAACAACTATAAAACGATCGAACATTACTTGATACTCTTCGATAGGTTACAGGAATTTGGAGGCGACTTTTCCCCAGAAATCGTAGTCTTCGTTCCTTACTACGTTGATGATGTGCTTGCTGAGGCTGATCTTGACCTTCTTGAACGGTCCTTTGTATATCTCCTTGCCGTCGGCATAGAAGGCCGGAAGGTCCGCGCTCCTCTTTATCAGCTCAACTGTGATGTCAAGGAAAGGCGGCAGGAGCAGGCTGCTGGTGAACGTCCTGTAAGCCTTGTTGTTTATAGGGGCCAGAGGCGCAAGCTGCATGGCGGGGGTCCTCGGGTCTACTATAGCGCCTCCGAGCGAGTAGTTGTAAGCGGTACTCCCGGCAGCTGTAGATACGAGCACGCCGTCCCCGAAGAACTCCTCGATGAAGTTGTCCCCGATCATGAGCCTGAGGTTTATGACGCTCGAACCGCTGTCTTTTACGAGTATGTCGTTTAAAGCATAGTCTTTTACTATGCCGCTTCCTGTATCGATCTCCGCCTTAAGGAGACGGTTTTCCTGTATGGTGTAGCCTTCGCCGCTGCAGAACCTGACTATCTTGTCCTTCTCATCCGGGTTGAGTTCCTGGAAGAAACCGAGGTGGCCGGTATTGATGCCCAGGAAAGGAGTCTGTGGGTATCCGCATGCCGAAAGAGCGTGCAGGAAGGCTCCGTCTCCGCCTATGACTATGATCATGTCGACTGACGGTCCGAACTCTTCCGCGAGCTTGAAGCCCTTCTTTTTCAGAAGCGCAGTTACATCTTCCCTGACCTGGACAGACTGAGGTGACGTATTCGAGAAAATATACAGTTCTTTCATGAAAACTACTCCTTAAAAGCTTCGTCCGGAAGCTTCCAGTTAACCATTTTAAGATAAGGAGCGGAGACCCTGTCGGCGTAAGCGTCCATATCTACATCGTTCCAGTCGTAGAAACCGGTCTTTGACGGGCTTTTGGCTCCCATCTTCCCTTCTTCCATGAGCTTTTGCATGAAATCCGGGATATCTGTTTTTACAGAAAGTATGGGCCAGATATTGCGGCATCCCGCGGCGTTTAGCTGAAGGCCGCCGTTGTCGAAGTGCTCAAAAATGCCTATTGAAGTATAACGCGGACAGAAGCTGAATTCAAGAC
>CAMYWZ010000021.1 GCA_947302945.1 uncultured Bacillota bacterium | reverse complement strand
CAGGAGTTCCGATGTGGAAAGCTTGTCCCCGTTCTGGTATGCCTGCTGGGCCGTTGCCGTAAACAGCAGAGCGTCCAGACCGTTGTCAGCCATCAGCTTGTTGAGTATCGCGATTCTTCTGTCGCGTTCCTTTAAAAACCTGGGATCGCTGAACATGCAAGTCTCCTTTCCCTTTCGGTGTTATGTGAAACTATCTTATATCCATGGCTCTGTAGTAGCCGTCGTGGACGGCTCCGCGGACCTGCTTGAGCTCCTTGCAGTCGCCGAAGGAGTCGAACATCGGGACGTCCGCGGCAGCGAGCTCTTCCACGAGCTTGTAGCGCGGGCGGACGCCCAGCGCGTTGATGATGAAGTCCCCTTCGATGAAGTATTTTCCTTCGGGGCCTTCCACCTCCACGCCGTTTTCCTTAACCGCAACGCACTTGGTATTGGTCTTGCAGGTGATGTTGTCCTTAAGGCGCTCCATGGTCTCGAAGATGGCAGGTTTGTGGATGTGGTTGGCCTGGGCCGCCACTTCCGGCGCCATCTCTATGACAGTTACGTGGTAGCCTTCCTCCGCGTAGGAAAGACCCATCTCCGCCCCGGAAAGGCCTCCGCCTATGAGGATGACCCTGTCCCCCACCTTGCCTTTGTATTCAGCCACCTGCCTGGGCGTGCGGGCGTTCTCCTTAAGGCCGGGGATGGGTGGGATGAGAGCCTCGGCGCCTACCGCGCAGAGCACGTAGTCCGGCTCGAGAGCTTCGAGCATCTCTTTTGTGGCTTCAGTATTGAGCCTGATGTCCACGCCGGTCTTTTTGCACTGGTATTCAAGGAAGTTCTTGTAGCCCATCAGGTCCTGCTTGTGGACGTCGTGCTCGAGGTAGTTGAGGGTGCCGCCGAGACGGCCTTCCTTTTCGAGCAGGATGACGTCGTGGCCTTCCTTCCTTGCGGTCCAGGCTGCCATCATGCCGCCGGGGCCTCCGCCCACGACGACGACTTTTCTCTTCTGCTTGTCCCTCATGGCAAGGAGGTTGAGGTTGTAGAGCTCGTGGCCTATCCAGGGGTTGACGTCGCAGCCCATGATGCCTTTGTCGAAGTTTCCCAGGCAGTTCATGCAGCGGACGCACTTTACGACGTCGTCTTCCCTGCCGGTGCGCCACTTGTTGGGAGTTTCCGGGTCTGCCAGGAACTGGCGGGCCATGTAGACTATGTCCGCATCTCCGTCTTTTATGATCCTGTCCATCTCGACGGGATCCGAGAAGGCGCCGACTGTTGCGACTTTGGCCTTCTTTACGACCTTCTTGACAGCCTTGGCAAGCTCCAGGTTGCAGCCGTGCGGCACGAAGATGCCGGGGAATGTGTACTGGTTGGTGGTATAGTAAGAACCTGCGGAGAGGTGGATGATGTCCGCGTATTCCTCAGCCATCTGAGCGAATTTGCAGACGTCCTCTATGGTGATGCCGTTCTCCATGTGCTCGTCCCCGCTTAGGCGGTACTCGATGATGAAGTCGTTTCCGACGGCTTCCCTCATGGCTTTAAGGACGCGAAGCGGGAAGCGGGCTCTGTTTTCTATGGAGCCGCCGTACTCGTCCGTCCTGTGGTTGGTGGCGGGAGAAAGGAACTGGGCTAAAAGCCAGCCGTGGCCGCCGTGGACCATGACCATCTTAAATCCGCAGTTTTTCATGAGCTTTGCGGCATTCGCGAAGTCGTCTATGGTCTCCTGCATGAGGGCTTCGTCCATGCCCGTAACGTGGACGCCGTCCGGCCTTACGAAATCGTTGGGGCCTATGGGGTCTCTGCCATCGAGGAATCTGGGGTGGCTGGTATCTCCGGAGTGGAAGAGCTGGATGGAGGGGATGGCGCCGTGGCGCGCGATGAGCGCGGCTTCCTTGATGTACTCGCGGTGGCCGCTCCTTTCAGGGGGCAGCAGCGCGACGTTGCCGAAAGCTAGCTTTCTGGGCGCGTACTTGAGGCTGACGCAGGTCTCGGCTACGCAGACGGAGGCCGCTCCGCCTATGGCCTTCTCCTCGAAATAGAGCATCTGCATCTCATCCGGGCACCTTGTCCTTCCGCCCGGAGTCATTGAGCAGGGTCCGGCGAATATCCTGTTTTTGAAGGTGATATTGCGTATCGTGAGCCTTGAAAACAGATTTGGATATTTATTCATGGTAAGCTCCTGTCTGCCGCTTCGAATATATCTTTTTTTATATTATAACATAGAGGACTGGCCTGAAAAAGCATTAAAACTGTATACTCCTTATCACAAAACTGTAATATACAGCCGGATCCGGGGGCTCTTCGCAAAATTAAAACAGCGGCTCAGTAAAGGACCGCTGTTTGTTTTTCGTTATTCTTCCGCAGCTGCAGGCTCCGCTTCCTCTTTCTTCGCGTCGCCCCTGATGAGCCTGTCGGTCTTCCACTTGCCGGAGGCCAGAAAGAAGATTGCTACGAACATCGGCACCCAGCCGGCGAAGCCGTCGCCCAGCCAGAAGCCCTGGACCGACATATTGAAGGTGAATCCCAGCAGGTACGAAAGGCCGATCCTGAAGACTATGCCGTCCAGCAGGGCTATCAGCAGGTTCATCTTCGAGTTGCCGGAACCGTTGATCAGCGAGAAGCCGAAGGTCCTTGCGATGGTACCGACAAGGTTGATCACGATCGGGAAGAGCAGCACGCCGGATATAGACAGCACCGCGTTGTCCTGCGTGAACATTCCGAACACCCCTACCGGGAAGAGCAGGATCACTACGCACAGGCCGCCGCAGATGACCAGCATGAACAGGGTGACGATGGCGAGTATCTTGGGGACCCTTTCGTATTTGCGGGCGCCTATGCACTGCCCTATATTGGCGCTGCCGGCCGCGTTGAACGACATCGAAACGATGCCCGCGAACATTCCTATCTTGTTGTAGATACCGGCCAGAGCGGAGTATTCGTAGCCGCTGCCGTTGATCCAGGCCGCGAGTATGGTCTTGGAAAGCGTAACTGCGCCGCTTTGTATCGCCAGAGGTATGCCGAGCTTGATAAGTGGTTTTACGACCTCCGGGTAGACCTTGAAGCTCTTCAGCTTGAAGTCGAAGCCGAACATTTCACGCTTGCTGTAGAGGTATATGAACGCTGTTATGAAGCTTACCGCCTGCCCTATTACTGTTGCCAGAGCCGCGCCGAAGGCGCCCATGTGCATGTTCTTGACGAAGACTATATCCAGAATGATATTGAGTATCGAGGCGATGACTATGAATATGAACGGCCTTCTGGAATCGCCAAGGCCGCGCAGGATGGCGCAGACTGCGTTGTAGCCGGCTATGAAGATCAGACCGAAGACGCAGGTCATGTAGTAATTGTGCGTTTCGGAGAATGCCAGCTCGTCCGTGTTCAGCCAGCGAAGCGGCGCATCCCCTATCGCTATGCAGATGATGAAGATGCCCACAGCCATGAATGCGGCTATGGTGAACATCGTTGCTATCATCTTGACTATGCCGTTATGCTTTTTTGCACCCACATACTGCGAGATGATGATCTGGCCTGCCTGATTGAAGCCCATAATAAGAAACGTCATCAGGTGAAGGACTTCGCCTCCTATCGAGACGGCTGCCATGCCTATGCCGCCCTCGACCTGCCCGACGACTATCATGTCTACCACGTTGTAGACCGCCTGCAGGAGGTTCGCGAAGAACAGCGGAGCCGCGTACGTAAGCAGCGACTTTGCTATGTTTCCCTCCGTCAGGTCTTTTACCATCGTTTTGTTGTTTGCCATTGATTCTTCCTTTACGGGCCCCTGCCCGCCTGCTTTCCCAAGCTGTCTTTATATCTGCATATATAATAGCACAGTTCGGCCGCAAAAAAGCGTCAATGTGCTCCCTGCCGCAGTACAAAGTTTTTTCGCGAGGCGTAAATAAAAAAGACAGGCCCCTTTGAGGAGCCTGCCTTTTGTATCAGCTTGTTTTACATGATGACGTTCATGACTGCGCCGAAGATCAGGATCACGATCAGGAAGAGCACAAGGAATGCAAGCATGTACTTGTACATGTTCTTTTTGGTGATCGAGGTGAGGCCGTGCAGGTACGGGGATGTTCCGGTTCCGCCCGGGGTAATGTAGCCAGGCATCGAAGCCCACATGATGCAGACGCCCAGTGCCAGAGGAGCAAGGTTGAAGAGCCCTGCGAGAGGAATGGTGGCGCTCATGAAGATGACACCTGTTGCCATGTTGGAGAAGAAGCCGGTTACTATTACTGTCAGCAGGCAGGCGACCAGCAGCAGAGCAACGCCCGGCATTCCGTCGAAGATGCCGCCGAAGGCTGCGGTAAGGGTAGCCCTGATACCGGAATCAGCTCCGCCGATGAGGCTGGAGTAGTAAAGCATTACAGCAGCGGAGAGGACCATAGGCCACATGACGCCGTTCTTCATAGCTTCGCCGGCGGAAACGATGGGCTCGCCCTCGATGCGGATGGCGAAGGTGATGACTGCGCAGGCGGTGAACCACAGAGCTGTGGTCAGGGTGCCGGAGAGCCACTTGGAGACCGCCCAGTTCCTGAACAGTGCCGGGATGACAGCGCCGAGGATCATGATGAAGAATATGATCAGCATCGCTTTGCCCTTCTTGGAGAGCTGCTTGTCTTCGCCCTTTACCTGATCCATCTTGATGGAGGCCAGCTTGCCGTAGTCGCAGCGGAGGACGAACTTCATGAATACTACGTAGAGGATGTCCAGAACGAGGTTGAGTACAAGACCGAAGGCCATGTAGAGAGCCGTGTCGAGCGGATGTCCCGCTATGGATTCATAGGATGTGATGAAGGACGCGATCCAGGAACCGTAGGGGATGATGTTGGAAGCAAGAGCGGATGCGAAGAAGGTGGCTACCAGGAAAGCATCGTGCTCCTTGCTGCGCTCTTCGTAGCCGGCGGCGCTCATGACGCCTTCAGCAAGAGCCAGGACCACAAGGGTGTTTACCTTGAGGGCGGAGATGACGGATGCAAGGATGAGGAATACTGCAACGAATACAGTGCTCTTGCCATACATGAACTTGCGGGTCATCATCCAGTTTGCGAGATAGTCGGTAGCACCGGACTTTTTGAGAGCGTAGATCAGCGGAAGCACGATGATCATCTGCCATACCGTGGTGTTTCCCAGAGATCCGGTAACTACGCCGCTTGCCGCAACTTTGGAAAGAAGCGGGAACATGATCATGGAAGCAAGGGATCCTGTGACCATGTCGATGGCGATGAACCAGTAGTTGGTTACGAGGAACGTGGCGATCAGAGCCATTCCCATCGGAGTGATCTGTCCCGGAGGAGTGAGCTTCGAGAACAGGATCGCGATGACGACACCTATCACGAGGTGCACTATCATCATATACGGATTTTTCTTTTTAGTTTCAGCCATTGTTTTTCTCCTGTCAAATCAAATGAAACTGTTGTTGATGTCCGGTCGTCAGGGCATGAGCAGCTCGGTGAGCTCTCTCATATCCTTCACGTCTTCCAGCTTGTCGCAGAGGTCGATAGCCTTCTGAGCCTTGGCGTGGGAGATGATGCCGTAAGCGTCGATCTGATCCCAGAACTTGTCGAGAAGCTGCTCCCTGGTGGGCCAGGTGTGCATGCTGAACTGGGTGGCATCGGAGACGCCGACGTGCTTGGTGCCGTCCTTTTCGGTGACGGTGATGCGGACGGTGTTCGGATCCTTGCACAGGTCCGAAGCGTGGCTCATGCGGCAGATGCCGGTGAGGCGCAGGAGCTCCGGATTCGTAAGGCATGCCTCGCTGTAGTGGCGGGTGCGGAACGGTCCGTAGAGGATCGGAGCGCAGACTGCGTACTGATACGAGAACTGCGCATGGGTGAGCGGGTCTCTGCCGACTTCGTAAGGCTTCCAGTAGTACATCTCGGTGTATCCGTCGGGGATCTCCAGATGGACGTCCACGATGTCCTTGGGATCGCAGCAGCCGCAGAGCTGGGAGCCTGCGAAGGCAACGATGGTGGCGGGGCTTCCTACCGGGTAGAGCTTGATGGACTCTTCCATGTAGAAGTACTTGCCGTAGTCGTCGGTGAGGATCTCGGGGCTGCAGGCTTCCTCCATGCCTCTGTACTGGCGGTAGAGGTTGCGCGGTCCTTCGAAGATGTTGTTGAGCGAGCTGAAGTCCTTAGCTGCAAGCCTTGTGCAGAAGTCCGCGTTGCGGATGTTGTAGCCCGCGCCGAGCTTGGCCGAGGTGGCATAGTCGAAGATGTGAGACATGGTGCCTCCGACCATACCCATTGCCATGCCCCATGCGTCGCGGAGCTGGAGGGCGTTGAGGCCCCTCATCCTTGCGAACGAGGCGCACACGCCGTAGACAGGCATCGTGAACGAGCTGTCCCAGCCTACGTTGAAGTTCCAGCGTCCGCCGGCTGCCATGATCCTTAAAGAGAGGTCTTCGGAGACGATCTCGTGGGTCATGTAGTCCTTGCCGGAGAAGCCGTAGACAGCCGCAGCGGTGAGGTTGGCGTTGATGAGAGTTGCGGATTCCTTGGACGGCCACTTGGTGCCGTCGCGCAGGGTGATGTACATGGGCTCGTAGTCGTTGGAGCGCGAGCTCATGGCGTTGATCATGCCTGCGTTTCCGAGGCTGGCCTTGCCGCCGAGTATGAAGATGGGAGCTTCGCCCTCTTCCCCATAGCTTTCGACGACTGCTTTGACTTCCCTGTTTCCGAATGCGAGGGCGCCGCCTGCCAGGTTACCGATGTTGTCGATAAGCTTGGCCTTCGCGACCTCGATGTTGCGCTCGGAAAGATCCTTGAACTTTACCTTAAGCGCGCCTTCGGAAAGGATCTCAGCGATGTTCTTTTTAGCCATAGATACTCCATTCTTTTCTTTTCCGGAAAGTGTCCCGGCAGATACATGTAACTGATACATAATAAAACTATTGCGTCGCAAGAAATGACCTTGCACTATCATAATAGCACGCAATGCTCAAGCTTGTATTTCGATTGTTTTGGATTTGCGATGCGAAAAGCGCATTAAAAAAACGCCCGATGTCTATAATCGGGCATTAAATAATTGGCTAAATGAGCTAACGAATTAAAATATGTCCTGATCGTATTATGCGAAAACCGCAACGAAAGCCAGATGGCTACGCATCGGTAAAGAGCGGCACTACAGCCTTTTCAAGTTTTTCTATGGCTTTGTTGGGATTGTCTTTCATGCTGAGCATGTAGTAAATGACCTTGAACGGAGCGTCTGTAAAGGGTATATAGCATATGCCCGGGGTGCGCCTGAGATTCTCAGGAGCTGTTGAAAGATAGACGCCTCTGCCTTGCAAGGCGATGATGTCCTTGATGTCCTCCGGATTGTCCACCTGAAGCAGATTAGGCGTAAATCCCTTGTCTATGCAGGCCTTGAGGATGTATTGAGCGCGCTGATCCTCGCTGCCGTAAGTGCCGGAAACGGAATCCCGCATCATTATGAGATTGTAAGAACGCAGTTCGTTGATAGAGACTTCGGTCTTTCCGCGAGGCGCATACTGGGAACCTACAGCCAGGCATATCCTTCTTACGCCAAGATCCACCGCCCTGAATTCTTCTCCGAAGTCCAGGTCCGGGACCGGCTCGTCATTCCCGAAAGCCTGTGATGACAGCATGGCGTCCGAAGCCCCGCTGCGCAGGTCTTTCAAACAGTCAGCCGTTGGAAGATACTTGATCTTAAGAACTATATTCGGGTTTTGGTCGTAGAACCTTTCCAGGAGGGTGACCTTGGAGTACGAGTTGAACATGTGGGGGCTCCAGCAAAGCGTAACAGCCTTGGAACTCATGAACTTTGCCGCATCTGACAGCGACTCGTTGGCCTGCCAGGCTGCCCGTATGAAAGGCATTATCCTGTTGCCGTCCGCCGTCAGCTCCACGCTGGCCTTTTTGGACTGCCTGCTGAAGATCTGCATGCCGAGCTCTTCCTCAGCGCTCTGCACCATCCTGGTGACTGCCGACTGCGAACAGTAAAGTATCTCTGCGCTCCTTGAAAACGAGCGCGTCTGCTCTACCGCCAGTATAGCCTCTATCCACTCAGATTTCATGACCGTCCTCCTTAAAGACCATCCCCCCTTTATTATGCAATAAAAAAAACAGGCTTGCACCTGTTTTTTTTTGATATGTCAGCTGCCGACCTGAGCGGGCGGCGCCTATTCGCCGTCCACGTAAGTGCAGACTTTGCCGGGGTTGAGGAGGCCCTTGGGGTCGAAGACGGATTTGATGCCGCGCATCAGGTCCATGACGTCTTTGCCCGCGTAATCCTCGAGCTGCTTTCTCCTGAGAGAGCCTATGCCGTGCTCGCCGGAGACCAGAGCGCCGAGCTCCTTGCCCTTGGTGAAGGCCAGCTCCAGGAACTTCTCAGCCCTTGCGGCAAACTCCGCAGGATCCATGCCCTTGGCGCAGCAGTTGGTGTGCACGTTGCCGTCGCCTGCGTGGCCGGAGGCCTTAAGATCAAGGCCGACTTCGGGCTCTATGCTCTTGATGTACTCAACGAACTCCGCGATCTTGGTGATAGGAACGACGATATCGACCTCGTCCATCTGATCGTAAGCGTTCTGAAGGCCCTCGAGCGTAGCTTTGCGGACTGCCCAGGCGTTACGCATAGCGTCCGGAGTGTCGTAGACCACGACGTCCAGCGCACCGGCTTCCACCATGACCTCGGCTATGTTCTCCATGATCTCGTCGAACTCTTCCTCGTGGCGGGTATCGAAGGTGGTCAGAAGATATGCACCTGCCTCAACGCCCTCAACTTCGTGCGGATAGACTTCTTTGCCCATGTAATCTTCTATGAGGCCGAGCACGTCTCTGGGGATGAACTCCAGAGCCTGGGGTTCGTAGCCGGAGAGCTTGACCTTGGAGACCGTCTGGACGCAGTCGCTGAGGCTTTCGAACACGCCCAGGAGCGACATCTGGTACTTGGGCTGGGGAAGAAGCTTCAGGCCAAGTTCCGTAATGATGCCCAGCGTGCCCTCGGAGCCCGCGATGAGCTGCACGAGGCTGTAGCCGGAGCTGTTCTTTGTGGTCTCGCCGCCCACCTTGATGATGCGGCCGTCCGGAAGGACGACTGTCATGGTGAGGACGTAGTCCCTGGTGCAGCCGTACTTGACTGCTCTCATGCCGCCTGCGTTGGTGGCGACGTTGCCGCCCACGGTAGCGTAGATCTCGCCCGGGTCGGGGGGATACATGAGGCCGTTTTCTATGGCGGCGTTGGCCAGATCCACGAGGAGGACGCCGGCCTGTATCCTTGCGATCATGTTGTCCCTGTCTATGGAGAGTATCTTGTTCATCTTGCTGGTGTCGACGATGACGCCGCCGAAGAGAGGAACGCATCCTCCGGAAAGACCGGTGCCGGCTCCTCTGGGGATGATAGGCAGGTCGTTTTCATAGCATATCCTGCAGACTGCAGCGACCTCTTCGGTGCTGGTGCATAGGCATACCGCGTCGGGAGTGCCCTTGCCGGTGCTGTCCATCTCGTCGGGGGTGTAGTCGTCCACTATCTGCTTTGCGTCTCCTACTATACCGAGGTCCGCTACGCTGAATATGGAAGCGTCCGGATCCTTGTTGATGGCTACGATGTACTTGGAAGCCATCGCGCCGGAGATGTGCTGCATCGCGCCGGAAACTCCGCAGGCTATGTAGAGCTTCGGGGCAACGATCTTGCCGGACTGCCCTATCTGGTGGGCTCTGGAGATCCAGCCGGCTTCGAT
>CAMYWZ010000020.1 GCA_947302945.1 uncultured Bacillota bacterium | reverse complement strand
AAAGCCGGACGCCGCCATGACTACGAAGGTCTGCATGGAGAATATGACGCTCTCCTCCCTGTGCCCCGTCTTGATCTCGCCGTAGTCCACGGAGTGCGACAGGAAGACGGTCGTGAGCACCGAAAGCATTCCGTTGCAGGCGAACACGATTATTCCCGGAATGCATACAAGATACACGTTCGAAGACAGTCCGGTGAAGCACAGCAGCAGGATGATCGCATAACCTATGATGGCGCCGATGAGCGACACTCTGAACACCTGCACGTTGCTGAGCTTTTTCCTCAGAAGCGGATAGGCAACCATCATGCCGAGGATCTGGCAGCCGCCGCCCACAGTCGAGAACAGCGTGTAGTTGCCCACCCAGTTGGCGCCGCCCATGTCGTATTTGAAGAACAGTATTATGAGGTTCGAAGTGATGTAAAGTGCGCTGTTTATCAGCACTATGCCTATGACTACCACGAGAGCCTGGTCGTTGGAGAACAGACCCTTGAACATCTCTTTTACGGTAGGAGTTTCCATATGCGTAAGGTGGGTCTCCTTCACCGCAAGGCAGCAGATAACTTCAGTCACGATGAATATGATGCCTACTATGAGAGCCACCATCTTAAAGCCGGACAGGTCGTTTCCGCCGCCGAGGGCAGCGACCGAGATCATGGTGCCGACCTGGATGATCGCTGAGCCTACGCCGGCGCAGGTCCTTCCTATTACGGAAAGGTTCTCGCGGTCCTTGGGGGTGTCCGTGACAGCAGGGATCATTGACCAGTAAGGGATGTCCATAATGGTGTATGTCATGCCCCAGAGGATGTAGACTACAGCGAAGTACACTAAAAGTCCGGTGCCGCCGGTCATCGGAGCCGCGAACAGCGCGTAGAGCACGAAAGCGTTTAGTATGGTGCCGGTGAAGAGCCAGGGCCTGAATCTGCCCCATTTAGTCTTGGTCTTAGCGACCACTATGCCCATGAACGGGTCGTTGACCGCGTCGAACACTCTGGCGATCATCAGTATCAGTCCTACGAAAGCGGGGTTTATACCCAGAAGGTCCTGATAATAGTACATTACGTAGCTCGCGGAAAGCGCGTAGACCATGTCCTTGCCTATGGCGCCGAGTCCAAAAGCGATCTTCTGCTTTAAGCTTAGCTTCATAACTGTTTTCTCCTTACGCTGTAAACTATCTCAACAGCCTTTGTCTGGGCTGTATTTACCGTGAGTTTTCCGGTACCTTCCCTGCCGGTGGTCCTTACGTAGGTGCCGGCCATGCCTCCTTCGAGGGTGACTGTGGAAGGCCCGACGAGTTCTATGCACCCTTCCGCCTTAAGTTCCGCGGGTATCTGCGCGTAAACGGCCGGGTTGTTGTTCTCGTCCAGGATGCGCAGGCGCACTGCAGCCATATCGTAGGTGTCCGCCTCGACAAGAGCGGTCCTGCTGGGCTTGGCATCTATGTGCAGCCTTCTGCTTGGGCACTTGGACACGCTTCTTATGACTTTGCCGTCCTTTACCGCGTCGAAGCGCCATACGGTGCTCTCTCCGCCCCAGTTACCTATGTATTTGCCGTAGAGGGCCACGCCGTCCTCGTATTTGAGCTTGTATTTGAACATCGCCCATCCGAATCTGAGTTTCGCTCCCAGAGGAAGATTGGCCATGCCGTATTTCTGAACGTCCGACAGGCACCTTCCTAGCATTTCAGCCTTCTTTTCGTCGAAGCCCTCCTGAGTTTCAAGAAGCTCTCCGACAAGGTCGTCTATTGGAACAGGTGGATGAATGAGAGCGCCGAAAGCTTTGGGCTTGAACGTGGTTACATAATTGTTATTCTTGTAAAGCTGAACTTCGTCCGCGTTCGTGAAGGCGTATATCTCCCCTATGTTGCCTCCGGGGTAATCGCCTATGTCCATGGGGGAGCTTATCTCCAGAACAGGAGTCTCATCGCCCTGGCTGGCATACACGCTTGCGGCAAGTTTGGGGTTTCTGAAGGCGTCCATCACGCCGTGATAGCATACCCTGTCGCCGGAACCGAAGTCCTTGTGGGTAGGATAGTCGAACATGCACCACTGGAAGCACCCGCAGTGCTGCCCGTCCGCCATTGCGTCGCCCAGGACTCTTGCGTGGCGCAGCGCGTGAGCCTGCCTTTTGGCCCAGCTGTCGAAGGATTTCGTCGGGAACATGTGGCCGTTGGCCTCGGAGATCAGAAGCGGCTTGTCAGCCTCCTTCATGACCTTCTTTTTAGGCTTGCATCCGGGGGTGAAGCCGTCGTGCGAGAAATCGTTGTATGCGTAGACATCCTCGAGAAGATGGCTGTTTTCTATGTATCGCACACCCGAGGTCTGGCGCGTGGGATCAAGCCTGTGAGCGGCTTCGTTGGTCCTTATATACAGGTCGTCGCAGTCCTGGGACTCGTTGATCCTTACGCCCCAGAGCACTATGCTGGGGTGGTTCCTGTACTGCAGGACCATCTCTTCGGTGTTTTTTACGGCCTGATCCTTCCAGGCGTCGTCTCCTATGTGCTGCCAGCCGGGGATCTCCGTAAATACCAGAAGACCCAGCCTGTCGCACTCGTCAAGGAACCAGTGGCTCTGCGGATAATGCGAGGTGCGGACGCCGTTGCATGCGAGCTCCTCCTTGAGTATCCTCGCGTCCTCCTCCTGGAGGTGCTTAGGCGCCGCGTAGCCAACGTACGGGTAGTTCTGATGCCTGTCAAGGCCTCTGATGAAGAGTTTTTCGCCGTTGAGATAAAAGCCGTCGGCCTTAAAAACAGCCGTCCTGAAGCCGAACGTTACAGTCTGTGTATCCAGGACCTTGCCGTCCTCCGCGCAGAGATCCGCTTTAAGCGTATAGAGCTTCGGAGCTTCCGTGTTCCAGGGGCTTACGCCTTCGCATTCAAGGTTTACTGTGCATTCCCTGAGATCTCCTCCTTCTTCCGAAAGAGAAGCGGATCCTGAAGCCAGCTGCCGGCTGCCGTCAAGCACGCTGACATTTACCGTGAATCTCCTGCCGGCAGTCTTCCCCGGGTCTATGCTGACCTTCGCGCATGCAGTGTTAAGATCGGGCGTGCTGACAAAGACGTCGCTTATAAAGCTCTGCTCCCTGATGTCCAGCCAGGCCTCCCTGTAAAGGCCGCTGTAGGTAAGATAGTCTATGACGAAGCCGAAAGGCGGCGTGGTGGGGTTTTCGGTCGTGTCGAGCTTTACCGCTATGAGATTGCTCCTGCCGTACTCTACGAGCTCTGTGATCTCCGCCCTGAAGGCCGTATAACCCGTGTGATGCTCCGCGGCAAGCGTTCCGTTAACATACACGTAAGCTATGTGCGCAGCCCCGTCGAACTGCAGGAAAAGGCGCTTTCCTTTGCTCTTCTGGTCCACGAATATGCTCTGCCTGTAGCCGCAGATGCCTTCGTAGTCCTCGGGCCCTGCATAGTGGAGCGAAACGTCCCTGATGTTGTGCGGGAGCCTGACCTTCTCAAAAGCGTCTCTCTCCTTTAAGAAAGCTTTCCGACCATGCCGGTGTGAATTCCCAGTCATTGCATAGTGAGTACATATGAAACCTCATCTTTTACAGCGCATGAACCAACACTTTAAGTATAACATAAAAAAGGCGTTTCAGCCGCCTTTTATACAAACTTGTATCAAATATGCAAAAGATCACAGCGGCCTGTAGGCAATGACCCACAGCACCAGCATGTGAAGAGGATAAAACACGTAGAAGAACCACTTGTGGAACGCATTTTTGCTGCCCCTCTCCCCGTTGTAAAGGTACATGAACATCGGCGCCACCAGAAGCGTTCCAAGCTCGCAGGAGGCGTAATACACCGGCTGTCCGTAGGAAACGATAAGTCCGGCGGTCATGAAGATGTCCACCATGCATATCAGGATGTAGACCGTCCAGCGCGTCTTTTCATCGTCGTGCCAGATGTGTGCGGAAAGGGCAAAAATGATATCGAAGTAGGCCCAGTCGCCCCAGCCCGAAAGCCAGATGATGATCCCTATCAGAACCACTTTCAGGACCACGTTCATCTTCGAATCGTACACTCTTATCGAGAGCAGAGCCAGCAGCAGCGTATATATGACACTGAATTCAAGCGCCAGTGTGCCGTAGTCCATAAGGCAGTAGCAGGGCCAGGATATCAGCGCGAATACCGCAAGCCTTACTGTATACCTGTTTACGTCTTTTGTGTGCCTGTATCCGTCCGCCAGAAGCACAGCCATCGTAGGTCCCGTGAGCCTTCCGACAAAGTGCATCGCCTGCCCCGCGAGCGAATAGAAAGGTACAAAAAGCCATGCTATGTGATCCACAAGCATGGCGATGATGACGATATATTTGATCTGATTGGCAGTCAGGCCTTTTTTCAATCCTCTTCCCTTCTGATCTTTGCACCGAGGGCAGAAAGCTTTTCCACGAAGTTCTCGTAGCCGCGCTCTATGTGGTAGATCTCAGAGACTTCCGTGGTGCCTTTCGCGACAAGGCCTGCAAGTACAAGCGCCGCGCCGGCCCTCAGATCCGTAGAGATCACAGGTGCTCCAACAAGAGGCCTCTTGTCCCCGGGGACGTAAGCCACGCGGCCGTCCACCCTTATATTAGCGCCCATCCTGGAGAGCTCCGAGGCGTGCATGAAGCGATTCTCGAAAACGGTCTCTATGACGGTGCTGGCACCGGACACTGTGGTAAGGAGCGCCATGAACGGGGCCTGCATATCGGTAGGAAATCCGGGATACGGAAGTGTTTTGATATCGGTTGCGACAAGCTTTCCCAGGTCTCCGCGGACCCTGAGGCCTTCCAGCTCGTCCTCAACGACTGCGCCGCACTCTATGAGCTTGGCTATGACGGGCCTTACGTGGTCGGGAAGGCAGTTTTTGATCAGGACGTTGCCCCTTGTGATAGCCGCGGCTACCATGAAGGTACCGGTCTCTATCCTGTCGGGTATAACGGCATGCCTTGCTCCGTGCAGGGACGGCACGCCTTCTATCTTGATGGTATCCGTGCCGGCGCCCTTGATCTTGGCCCCCATCTTGTTGAGGAAGGACGCAAGGTCTACGATCTCCGGCTCTTCGGCGGCATTTTCAATGGTAGTGATGCCGCCTGCAAGGCACGCGGCCATCATTATGTTCTCCGTTGCGCCTACGCTTGGGAAGTCCAGGTAGACAAGAGCGCCCTTGAGCCTGTCCACGCTTGCGTTTACAAGGCCTTCGCTCATGATCACCCTTGCGCCGAGGGTCTTGAGGCCCTTGGTGTGAAGGTCTATGGGACGGTCCCCTATCGCGCAGCCTCCGGGCTGAGCTATCGAAGCCTTGCCGAGCCTTGCAAGAAGCGGGCCCATGACAAAAATCGACGCCCTCATCAGCTTGACGAGATCGTACGGGACCTCCGAGACGTCCACGCCGCTGCCGTCAACGCGTATGACGTGGGTGTCCCAGTTCTCCTCGACTTCGGCGCCGAGGCTCCGCAGTATCCTGCACATGACGTCTATGTCCTTAAGACGGGGGACGTCGCAGATCTCGCAGACACCTGAGGTGAGGACTGTTGCCGCGAGTATGGGCAGGGCGGCATTCTTCGCGCCGCTTATTTCGACCTCTCCGTGAAGAGGTCCGGATCGTTCAACAATGTATTTAGCCATAACATTTGTATTATATCACTTTTATCTAATTTGTCAAAAATCGCTTGTAAAAACATGGTGCAAGTTGCATAATTAAATAAAAGTACTAAAAAGGAGGTAACATAATGCCAAGCGTAACGATATCTCTGGACGTTCTTCTTAAAGGCATCCTCATCATTGTCGCCGTCATCGCCCTTATCTATCTTATCATAGTGCTCTCGAAGGCCGCAAAAGCCATGGAGTCGCTCCCCAGCACCATGAAGCACGTCGATCAGGTCATGGATGACGTATAAAAGATCGTGGGAGTCGCAAAGTACTGAGCCGAATGAGCCAAGGCTGTAGTCAGCAAAGCATCCGCTGCCCTTACCGGTGTGAATGAAGTCATCGATACCAACAAAGGCACCCTTAAAGCAGCCACCAGCTTCGTAAACGCCGTCACCAGCCTTACCAGTCTGATAAAAAAGAAGTAGTTATTCAGTAAATTTGCTCAATATCCAATATTTATTAGTATTGACTAATTTATTAAAACTGATATAATAATCTCACATAGTCAAAAATTTGTAACGTCTTTATTTATCAGGGGGATAAAATGAAAGCAACAGGAATCGTAAGGAAGCTGGACCAGCTCGGAAGAATAGTCATTCCCAAGGAGCTTCGCACTACATTCGATCTTAAGGACACCGATCCTATCGAGATCTTCGTAGAAGGCAACGACATCATCCTTCGCAAGTATCAGCCCGCATGCATTTTCTGCAACGATGCTACGGACGTCATCCAGATCGAAGGAAAGAACGTCTGCAAAAAGTGCCTCAAGAAGATGCAGAACTACAAGTAGACAGCGTAAAACAAAAAGGGCGCACGCGGCGCCCTTTTTTATTGTCTTCTGTAGATCTTTTGAAGTTCTTCCGTATAGCCTCCGTCCTTAGTGCGGACCGCAAGTTCCGGAAGTATCTTCAGCTCCTTGCCGCCGCCCTTCACAAGCTGCAGCAGCACCAGGTTCGGAGCGTCTCCGCTGTGAGGCACGACCATGCGCATGAGCTTGGGTTCCAGCCCATGCTGCCTTGCCGCGGACATGATATCCGCAAGCCTTTCCGGCCTGTGCACAAGGCACAGCCTTCCGCCCTTTTTAAGAACGTAAGCAGACGCTTTAATGAAATCTTCGATACCGGCGGTGCTTTCGTGCCTTGCAAGACGCTTTGTATCCGCGTCCGAGGACACTCCCCTTCCCGCCTCGAAATACGGCGGATTGCAGACCACAAGGCTGAAGCTTCCGGGTGAAAAGATGTGCTCCGCGTCCTTAGCGTCGCCGCAGATGATGCTGCATTTATGCTCCAGAGCGTTGAGCCTGATGCTTTGACGCGCAAGATCCGCCGCTTCCGCCTGGACTTCCAGGCCTGTGATGCTGCGCGGGGAATACAGAGCTTCTATTATGAGGCTGACTGCCCCGTTGCCGCAGCACATGTCCAGAACGTTGTCCGTTTTCCGCGCTTTGGCAAGATCCGCGAGCAGGACAGCGTCCACACCGTAGCAGTAAGCGTCCGTATCCTGCAGCAGCTTAAAGCCCCCGAAACCTATCTCATCAGTCCTTAAGGGCAACTCAGTCCTCCAGTGCGGCAAGTTCGGCTGCCGAGGCTTCTTCCTCTTTGTTCTTGTTCTTCGGGGCCTGGTCCTGATGCTTCGCGGCGCGCTTTTTGGGGTCCCTGGTGATCTCGTCCTTGTCGTAGAGATAGTACTCGGATGAGAGCTTTTCAGGCTTGCCTTCCGATGCCTCGTCGAGGACCAGCCTTGTCTTGACCTTGCTCTGAAGGATGTTCACGTCGTCCACGACAGCGCGTCCGTCCGGGGTCATTACGTATTCACCAACATCCGGCATGCCTTTCTTGAGGGCGATATAGGTGTCGTTCTCGTACTGCAGGCAGCACATGAGCCTTCCGCAGATGCCCGAGATCTTGGTGGGATTTAAGGAAAGGTTCTGGACTTTGGCCATCTTGATCGACACTGTCTCGAAATCGTCAAGCCAGCTGTGGCAGCAGAGCTCGCGTCCGCAGGGGCCTATGCCGCCCATCATCTTGGTCTCGTCCCTTACGCCTATCTGCCTGAGCTCTATGCGCATCCTGAACGCGGAAGCAAGATCTTTGACCAGCTCGCGGAAATCGACCCTTCCGTCCGCAGTGAAGTAGAAGATGACCTTGCTGTTGTCGAAGGTGTATTCCACGTCTATGAGCTTCATCTCAAGGCCGCGCTTTGCGATCTTTTCCTCGCAGACGCGCATGGCTTCGTCGTGCCTTTTGAGGGTCTCGGCGTGGGCCTTTTTGTCGTTTTCGTCCGCTATCCTTATTATGGGCTTAAGAGGCTGCACGACCTCGCTGTCTTCCACAAGTTTTATGTCTCCGGAGGCGGTGCCGAACTCTACTCCCCTTGCTGTTTCCACTATGACGTTGTCCCCAGACTTTACTTCAAAGTCCAGCGGGTCGAAGTAGTACAGCTTGCCGCCCTGGCGGAACTTTATGCCTATAACTTTTATCATCGTTTATCCTCCGTATCACACGCGCAGGCACATATGTTTCAAGGTGAATCCTACGCTGTGCAGTTGTTTCAAGTATCTGCGGCAGAGCTCCGCCTGCCTGATGGCGTTGGTCTGCCTGTCCGTATTGCCGGCACCGCGGCCCGCACCTGCCACTGCATCCTTTCTCAGTTCGTCTTCAAGAACGTCCAGGAAAGCGAGGGCCCTGGCCCTTCCGCCATCTTTGTCCGATATTATATCGGCCAGTTCGGCTTTTTTTCTGTAGAACGGGGCGCCTTCCGCGATGAGCTTAGCATACGCCCTTGCCGCATCCGCGTCCTTGCCGAAAGTGTCCGCTTCCGAAGACTCGAGGTAGTAGCAGCTGCAGCGCGAGAGCACAGTCGGAAGAAGACCGTCCGCCGTCTCCGAAAGCAGTATCATCACTGCCTCCGAGACCGGCTCCTCCAGCGTTTTGAGGAGCTTGTTCTGCGTGACTGCATTCATCAGCTGCGCGTCTTCGATCAGGACTGCGTACCTGCCGCCGAAGGGCTTGAACGACAGCCTGTCGATAAGCTCCAGTATCTGGTCCTTTACTATGGACTCTTTACCGTCCTGTTTTCCTATCCTGATGAAGTCTTCGTGGTTCTGATGCGCGAATTTCCTGCACGAAAGGCATTCTCCGCAGGGGCCCTGATCCGGCGAGCTGCAGAGAAGGTACTGCGCGAGCCAGCTGCCTATCTCTGCCCTGTCTTCCGCGCTTCCTCCTATGAAAGCGAACGCGTGCACTACCCTGCCGCTCTCAACGGTAAGGGCCAGCTGCTTCGCTACGTATACGTTATTTTTCAGATCTGAGGCTCTGACGCTCAATGAAGCTCCTCCTGATCCTCTCCTGCACTTCTTCAACGCTGCCGGACGCGTCGATCACTACGAAACGGTCCTTGTATATTTCCGCGAGGCTCAGATAAGCCCTGTACACCTTGTCGTGGAATTCAATGGCCTCCTGCTCCATCCTGTCGGCTTTCCCGGCCGCCTTGTTGCGCTTCCTTCCGTCTTCGGGCGAAAGGTCAAGGAAAAACGTGATGTCCGGCTGCATTCCTTCCACCGCGTATTCATTTATGACGCGCACGCAGTCCCCCAGGCCCCTTGCGTAGCCCTGATAAGCTATGGATGAGTCCATGAAGCGGTCGCAGAGGACTATCTTTCCCTGCTCTACTGCCGGCTTTATGACCTGCGAAACGAGCTGCGCCCTGCTTGCGGCAAACAGCAGCGCTTCTGTCATATCCGACATCTCCTTGTTGCCCGGATCGAGTATTATACTTCTGATCGATTCTGATATGGGAGTTCCGCCAGGCTCGCGGGTGAGAAGAATGTCATATCCCTGCTGCTTAAGATATTCCGCGAATATCCTGTACTGTGTGCTCTTCCCGCTTCCGTCGGCCCCTTCGAATGATATAAAAAGCCCTCTGGACATCAGATCCCCCCGCTTCTCCTTCTGCTGTAGCTTTCCTCGAACGTCTGACGCTTCTTTTCCTCAACGGCGCTCTCTTCTTTTTTCTTCTGCTCTTCCGTATATCTGGTATAGACGGTCTTTGTGAGGCTCACGAAAAGGAAGACTCCGAGGACGAAGACCGGGAGCGCAGCAAGTATCCAGAAAACCTGTTTTAAAAGATAGCTGTCCATTTCTAACAGTATACCACAACAGCACCCTTGCATAAAGCACGAAGCGCAAAAAAGAAAAAACCCGCGACGACCTGCTTTCCCAGGCGGCTGCCCGCCAAGTATCATCGGCTCTGGAGGGCTTAACTACTGTGTTCGGGATGGGAACAGGTGTAACCCCAGCGATATAGTC
>CAMYWZ010000019.1 GCA_947302945.1 uncultured Bacillota bacterium | reverse complement strand
CAGGATTTTCCTGTACAGGCGTTTCCAGCTGATAGGCTATTTCAACCGCTCCACTGGATGTCCCCGGCATAGTAAACTCCTGTGTTTCGCCGGTCGCATGCAGTTTGCCAAGATAGTAGAATTCTTTGGAAGTTTCTTTATCGTCTTTATTTTTACGTACAAACAAGTGCATTGCCACGCCCAATTCATCCGCATTCAACGCTGTTTTTACATCTTCAGAATCTCGTGTTCTTTTGGATTTCGATATGGCAATCAGCCTGTTTGTTGACACGAAATGATCGTTGTACTTGATCGTATCCGCAATATCATCCTCTTTATCGTAATTGATAAATACGGGATATGTTTTGGTTGCCCTATCGTATTTATATCCTCCGATGTTCAGCGGAACTTCGCCCTTTTCCCACTCAAGCAGCCTGCAAACGTCTTCAAATGTATACTTGGCATAAAGCACAAGCGGTGTCTTCTTGTAATAGTTACTGTAGTCTTTTTTATTTCTATACAAACCAAACTCAATCAATTCGCTTATTGTTTTATAAAAGTCTTTATCACAAAGGGCTTCGGCAAAACTATCTGAAATCATCCAGTCATCGCCTGCGGGTTTAATGAACACGCAGTTTTTATATGTATTCTTGGCCGATCCGGAAGCAAACGAATTTGTAAGTACGTTTACAACATTCTTTTCAGTCTGCAGGCTATGATCCAAACCATCATCATCTAAGTAATCGAACAGCCTGGCAATTACCTCATTCTTGCCTTCAAGCAGCATCTTAAGAATGATCAGCTCGTGTACCCTTTTCCCTGAAGCAAGCTTTTTCGAAACAAACTCCAGCATTTCCTGCTTTTCTTTGCTGAATCTAATGCTGTACTCTTTTTCGTATTTTGAAAGGAAAGCATAATAAGACCCTAAAGACTTGCTGTCGAAGATCCTAAGCGGATCTATGGATCCATATTTGTCAAAGTCCAGAAGCGTGGGAATCCTGCCCAGCCTGTATTTCAGAAGCTTGTAACTGTTTTTTATCAGTTCAACATCACTGAAATTTGCCACGTCAAGTGAATGGAAAATCCGTTCTTTAGATATCTCATCAAAATCGATCGTTGAGCATCCTGGTATTACTCTGGATCCTTCGCTTATGCAGCGTCTGACAGTGTCTTTGTTATATGTTCTGTCTCCCGACAGGGCAATCGGAATCAAGAAGCTCTTTTTGTAGTTCCCTATAAAATCAAGGACCACCACATAGTCTTTAAAATCCGTTTTACGAAGTCCTCTGCCAAGCTGCTGAACAAAAATGATTGCCGATTCTGTAGGCCTCAGCATTACAACCTGATTGACCGAAGGAATATCGACACCTTCATTGAAAATGTCAACCGTGATAAGGTATTCAAGATAGTGTTCCGGATCATCCGATTCAAGAAGCTCAATGCAGCGTTCGCGCTCTTCCTCTCCGTTCTCCCCTGTAAGCGCCTTGACTTTTAAACCAAGCGCCCCAAGTTTTTCTGCCAGAACTGCCGCTTCGCTGACTCTGCTGCAGAAGATAAGTCCTTTGATCCTTCCGTGATCACAGCCATAAAAACGGGTCGCTTCATATACGTGCCTGACACGTTCATCACTGGTCAGATATTTGAATTCTGCAGTATCATCCAGCAGTTCTCCGTTAACAGTAAGATCGCTGATCCCATGATAATGGAAGGGTGAGAGCATATTCTGTGCTAACGCTTCCTGCAGTCTGATCTCATAAGCTATGTTGTAGTCAAAACGTTTGAAGATATCATAACCATCTGTTCTTTCAGGGGTGGCTGACATACCGAGCATGAAGCGCGGCTTAAAATAGTCCATCATTCTTTGATAGCTTTGAGCCCCTGATCTGTGGACCTCGTCGACCACTATATAATCAAAAGCATCCGGCTTGAACTTCCCGTAATGCTCAGGCTTTGAAATCGTCTGTACGGTGCAAAACAGGAATGCCGCATCATCGGTCTTCTCACCACCGGTGTACATACCCATTTTTACACTTCTGCCAAATACGCGCCTGAAAGTCTTCATCGCGGCTTTGGCAATATTCTCTCTATGCACAACAAACAGCAGCCGCTTTGCTCCGAATGCGCTTGCGTCAAAAGCAGAAAGATATGTCTTTCCGGTTCCGGTCGCGGAGATTAGCAAAGCTTTGTCTGCCCCCTCAGAACGAATGTTGGCAAGCGCGGCAAGTGCATCTTTCTGCATTCTGTTCGGGCTTGGCCTGAATGCATCGGACGCGTCAATGATTGCTGTGCTCTGCACGCTTTCAAGACTCTGACGCTGCACAAATCTGTGAAGTCTGTAAATCTGACTGTAAACCCGAATATACTCGTCATCAACCACTGTTGCATTCGCAAACTGCCGGTCAAATTCGCCGCGAATATCGCTGACAATCGATCCTTTTTCGAAGGAAGAAACTCTAAGATTCCATTCGTTGTTTGTGCACAGTGCGTTTTGCGTCAGGTTACTGCTGCCGATAATAAGGGTATGACCATTGCCATGCCTGAAGAGATAGCCCTTTGCATGAAAATTGTTTTCAGTCTGGATACGTACTTCGATGTTGTCAAAGCCTATCAAACGCTTTAAGGCCCTTGGCTCAGTAAAGCTCTGGTACGCTGATGCCAATATCTTTCCTTTGATTCCCCGATTTTTGAGTTTAAGCAAAGTGTCTACAATACACTCAACGCCACTGTTTGTGACAAACGCAACAGAAAACAAAAACTCGTCACAGTTTTCAAGCTCTGAGAGAATGCTGGTCAGGACCTTGGCCTTTTTTTCGGGATCATTGGTGAGCAGTCTTGGCATGTATTGCTCTTTAACCTCTGTAACTGCAGAGGTACCATCGATATAGCCCGCATATAAGGCAGTTCCAAGTTCAGTTGTTACGAGGTTCTCTAACAATTATTGCTCCAGATCGTTCTGCTTTTGCCGTCATTTGTTCAGACACGAGTTTGACTACCGGTATGTCTGCTTCGGCCCAGTCGAGGGCGAGCATTTCGGTGGGCAGGGCCCAGACGTGGCTGATGTGCTCTTTGCGGGTGAAATCGGGGGTCTCCGGGTGGCACCAGTAGCAGTACATCGTGATCTCAAAGCTGGGATAGCGGTGCGTGACGGTGGTCAGGTAGTCAGCCTCGGTGATGGCGACGCGGATGTTCATCTCCTCGGAGAGCTCGCGCATCAGGGCCTGCGGGTGGGTCTCGCCGGGCTCCACCTTGCCGCCGGGAAACTCGAACTTCAGCGAGGTCTCGACGTACTTGCCGATGCCGCGCTGCATGCACAGGATCCGCCCGCCGTACTCGATCACGGCGCCAACAACTTCAAGATGTTTTATGGGTTCTGTCATTCTGTACTCCTCTTTGCGGCAGAGTCGTTACTGCTCCATTACGGCGCGGTTGATGGTGTACTCGGCGCCGGTGCGCTGGCCGGGCTGGAGGAAATTGCGGTCGATACGCTTTATGACTATGCTGCAGTCCTCGCGGGTAGTGTTCGTGAGGAGGACAAGGTACTGGCCCTTGCCATAGCGTGCGACGGTATCGGAGTAACGGATGGAGTGAATTATGCTTTCCTTAAGGCGCGCCGAGAGCTCCTCGAGGCGCGGGCCGTCCGGCATAGGGGCGCCGTTGCTGTCTACTACGGTGCAGAGCATGAGCCAGATGCGGTCGGCCTGGCGGCTCATCATACGGGTTATGGTGCGGTAGACTTCCTGGAAGACGGGATAGGCGCAGAAGAAGCCTCCGCGTCCGCCGTGGGCCTGGGGCTCCATATTGTTCTGTATGGAATCGATGTCCTCGTGAGGATGCTGCATGCGGGCGCTCATGCGGTTGGCAAGGTCGCGGACGTAGGTGGAGTTTCGCTGGCCGTGCTCGTTGATGTAGAGCTCAACGGCTTCGTCGCTGCGCTTTATGGCATCGTCGTAGCGGCCGAGCGCGGACAGGGCCTCGACCGAAAGGACCTCCCACTCGGCGTAGGGATCGGCCGAAGCGGCGTAGTCGCCCAGAGCCAGCAGTTCCTTGTACATGAGGCGGCTGCGCATGATGTTGGCGGCGTCCTCAACAGCGTCGCGGAAGTCCGCCTGGAGGGCTGAAGCCTCCGCTACGGCCCAAAGAGCAGTGGTCTGCCCCAGCAGGAACTCGCCCCGGTAGCACTGGATGGCCGACCTTAAAAACTTCAGCCTCTCAAGCTCGTCGTCCTCCTCGTCGGCCAGAGTGCGGAAACGCTCGAACTCGTCTATGTCTGAAACGACAGGGATGTCCTCCGTCCAGCTGTAAGACGCCTTGTCAGAGGTGATATATTCGGTCTCCGGCAGGCCGGCAGCCTTCAGGCGCTTTTTGGCGTTGTACATGGTATTGCGGATGGCGTGCGAAATGTCATCCACCTCGCGGTCCGAAAAGAGAACTTCCTTGATAAGAGAGCGCGGCACGCCTTTGTCCCTGAAGTACAAAAGCAGCTGCATCAGGCTCGCGAACTGCGAGACGCTCTGTTTGCTGTCTATGATCTCGGTGCCGCCGTAACTTGCGGAAAACCCTCCGAAAAACCTGACGATGATCTTTTCTTCACTGCTTCCCATTTTCTGCTCCTCTTGCCGCAATGAACATGATTATTGATGCTTTATTATATACTCTTTTTACATTTAATTACAAGAAAAAAAGCG
Organism: uncultured Bacillota bacterium; assembly: GCA_947302945.1. Lineage (GTDB taxonomy): Bacteria > Bacillota > Clostridia > Peptostreptococcales > Anaerovoracaceae > RUG13409. The sequence goes on along the minus strand of CAMYWZ010000019.1, from coordinate 5,322 downwards.
TCCAATGACGCGACGCTTTTACGTAAAAACAGTGGTAATTTGCCTGAAAACACTTTTTATGGACCATTATTTTGCCGCAAAGGCCATGGAACAAAGCCGCTTTGCGCAGTACGATAAAAGCGTAAAAAGGAGAACACAACCATGAAAGAATACAGGATGATAAAGACTAACGAGAAAGATGCTGAAATGATAATGAACAGCATGGCAGCCGAGGGCTGGACAGTAAAATGCGTCACCTACTGGTCTTACTGGTGGGTCCACCTGATGATAACCTTCGAAAGAGACAGGGCGATGAACCAATAAAGCTTAATGAAAAATAAAATACACTGTACCCACAGAACATCAGAGCCGGCTCATGAGGGCCGGCTCCGGTGTTTTGTTACTGTTTCATTACCAGGGGGGCGAATACCTTCGCGATTTTGTATGGGACGCCTTCGAGCACCTTTCTGGCGCCCTCCAGCTCGTCCCTTATGGCTATGCCCTGCGGGCAGTGCTGTTCGCACTTTCCGCAGCGCACGCACAGCGAGGCTGAAGTAGGCACCTTGCGCAGAAGCGTGCACATTACGTACTCGCGCTCTGCTTCGAACCACCCTTCAGAATATCGGGTGTTGTAGGCAGCGAAGGTGCCGGGGATGTCCACGCCCTTCGGGCAGGGCATGCAGTAGCGGCAGCCGGTGCAGCCGACCTTCATCTTCTCGTTGATCGCGGCGACGACCTTCTTAAGCATATCCCGGTCCGCTTCCGTAAGCTCGCCGGCCGCCGAAGCGGCGGCGCTTTCGCAGTTCTCGCGGACCATCTGCAGCGAGTTCATGCCCGAAAGCACGCAGGTGACCTCCGGCTGATCCCACAGCCACTTGAAGGCCCACTCGGCCGGGCTGCGCTTTGGCTCATGGCTCTCGAACGCCCTGAGCGCTGCTGCCGGCAGCTTGTTTACAAGCTTCCCTCCGCGCAGCGGCTCCATGATTATAACAGGTATGCCCTTCTCAGCAGCCTTTTCAAGCCCCGTGCGTCCGGCCTGGCTGTGCTCGTCCAGGTAGTTGTACTGGATCTGGCAGAAATCCCAGTCCCAGGCGTCCAAAAGCTCGCAGAATGCGTCGGAGTTTCCGTGGTAGGAAAAGCCCACCTGGCGTATCTGCCCGGCTGCCTGCTTTTCGCGGAGCCACTCGTCTATCCCGAGACTGCACAGGCGCTGCCAGGTCTGCGCGCTGCTGAGCATGTGCATCAGGTAGTAATCCACGTGGTCCGTGCGCAGCCTCCTGAGCTCCTCGGTGAAGATCTTTTCGGCCGCCTCGCGGCTCTTGATAAGGTACTGAGGCAGCTTAGTGGCTATCTTTATTTTGTCCCGGATGCCTGTGCGCTCGAAGATCTCGCCGATGGCAGCCTCCGAGCCCGGGTAGATGTAGGCCGTGTCGTAATAGTTGACCCCCGCTTCAAAAGCAGCCAGGATCTCCTCCTGCGCCTTGTCCAGGTCTATGCGCCCCGCCTTCGTCGTAAAGCGCATGCATCCGAAGCCGAGTATCGAAATGTCGCCGCCAAGGCGGTCCTTGCGGTAATTCATGCTAAAAATCCTTGCCGTATCCTGCGTAAAGTTCAGGCAGTATGGCTGCCAGGTTGGTGAATTCCTTTATGTTGTGCGCCAGCAGAGCCTGCACCGGAATCAGCGGGAACTGCATGCCGTCGGGGATGACCTTGACAGGCTTTCCGCCTATGACGCTGTAGCCCATCCAGAAACGGGTGCGAAGCTCCACGCCGCGCTCCGTTGGCCTTACGAAGTGGCACATGATGACCGGGTTGTGATCGTTGCCGGCGCAGACTATGGTGCCCCCAAAGTCCTTAAGGAGCGCCGGATCGAAGCCTATGTCCGCAGGGTTCCTGAAGTTGATGGCTATGCGCTCCAGGCCCAGTCCCACGTCCTCGCGGACGTCGTGGACGGTGTCCCAGTAGCGCTTCTTCATGGGAAGGCTCTTGTCCGCGCTGATCTCCGGGTTCCTGGTGAGGCAGTAGTAGTGATCTTCGTGGTTCCAGATCTTGTAGCGCATGGGCTCAAGGCCGTGCCACGCGAACCACCAGTCGAACATCTCGACCGTGACCCCGGGCATGTCCGTAAGGTTGGCGAGCATGCCGCCGCCGTCCGGAAGATTGCAGAAGCCCGCCTCAAGAGGCAGGTAGCCAGGCTCGAAGAGCCTGTTCATATCGTAGGGCAGAAGGCCCAGGCTGCCGTCCGCAGGCGCTGCTGCAGCCGCGTATTTTACCGGCGCGGGGGGCGTCATGGGCCGCAGGAACCACTTGTAAAGCGGGGACTTTTTCTCCTCCTCGCTGATGGGGACGAGGTGGTCCGGCTTCATGGGCCACTTTTCGACCGGCAGGTCCTCGGTGCTGAACGTCATTTTGCCGTCCACGCACTGCACGTTGATCCATTTGAGCCAGTTTTCGTTGTCGGTCTCGGGGTAGTCCTCGCGCAGGAACCAGCCGCGCGACTCCTTGCGCATCTCCGATGCCCTGTAGTGCATCTCGGCAGAAAGCACCATGGCTTCCGCTTCCAGGCACTCGAGGGTCTGGTGAAGGTCCGCCGCGTGCATCTTCGGGGCAAGCTCTTTAGCTTCTTCGATGAAGCCCATGGCCTTATCCATGCGATCTTTCTTCATCCAGACCGACAGCTCCACAGGAGCCATGGCCTTTTGGACGAGGGCGATGACGTCCTTGGCCGAAACGCCCTCCGGGCGCTTCATCGGGGCCTCCACTCTTGCGACAGCCGCTTCGACCTGCGCCTCGCAGACCTTTGCAGCCTTTCCGCCGAGCCCTTTCTTTCCTATGTCTTCCGCCGCCAGAAGCGCCGAGAACACCGCGTTGAGTATGCCTGAGCCGCGGTTCCTTCCCGGGGGAGCCGGGACCGCGCCTGCCAGCGCCGAGCCGCAGTAGCTGCAGTCGCCTATGGCGTAGAGCCCCTCGATGGTGGTGTTCATGCCATGGTCAACCTTTACCGGGGACTGTTCGCCTATGAACATGGGCGCCACCTCAAGATCTTTGTCCACAGCGGCGCCGTTCGTGTCGTTCAGGACGCGGAACTTCTTGCCGTAGGGGCGCTCCCACTGGCGCTCGAGCGAATTGTCGCCGGCCTCCTCGCCCATGAAGTCCAGATGCACCGGGCCGTTTCCGGCCTTCATCTGATCGTACCACTCGCGTATGGCGCGGCTGCTGATGTCGGTCTCGCGGTGAGCCTGGAAGTGCGGGGTGAGGTACTCGCCTTTGGCGTTGAACATGTAGTTCTCGCCGAAGACCACCTCATTGTGGCTGCGCACCCTCACGAGCTGCGCGAAGTTGCCGAACTCGGTGTTGCGAAGCACAGCCCCCGCCCTGTAGGCGGCCGCTATGCCGTCGCCCCTGCCGCTGCTCCACATGGAGCCTATGCGGTAATCCTGGCTTCCAGTGGCCAGTACCACCTTCTTTGCGCTGATCACAGTAAACTTTCCGTCCAGCACACTGAATACGACCGCACCCGCAGCCCTTCCTCCGTCTGTCAGAAGGTCCGCCATGGCGGTCTTGTCCATGAAGCGCACGCCCTTCTTCTCGGCCGTGCGCCTTACCCTTAAGGTAACGTCCAGATCTATGCATATCATGGCCGTCATCGGGCCGGTCTGCATTATCTTGTAGCTGCCGTCGTCGTTTCTGGGCATGTTGACGCCCCACGACTCCAGCTTGGCCATCATCCCGTTGTTCATCGAGACGTACTTTGCCATAAGCTCCTGGTCGGTAAAGTCCGCGCCTATGTTCTTGGTGTGGAAGAAGGCGAAGCCCATCGGGTCCACCTTTTCAAGGTCGAAGAACTGCAGCACGCCGCCGCCCCTGTTGGCCTTGCCAGCGTAGCCGGCGAAGTTCTTCTCCACCACCAGCACGTCCGCCTCCGGGCAGTGCTCCTTGACAGAGACCGCCGCCGAAAGCCCGCCTATGCCGCCGCCTATCACGAGGACGTCGCAGCTTGTTTTATCATATCTTTCCATGGCGCCCTCCTTACCTGCATCCGTCGAAGGACTGCATAAGGTGCTCGCTCGCGTAGTCCGGCACCACCTTTATGGCATCCTTCTTGCACATGAACTCGCAGAAGAAGCAGCGCTCGCAGTCCTCAACGTACTTGAAGACAGGCTGCTTTTTCTCCGCGTCCCAGCGGATAACGTCGACGAAACAGCCCTTGTAGCACTGCTGGCAGCCGACGCACTTCTCCGGGTAAAACTCTATCCGGTGTTTCGTATTGATCATTCTGACCTCCGCTCTGATCCTGCGCTGTCTGCCTAGAACTTGATGTTCTCCACGAACTTTTTGAACGCCTCCTTGGAAGCGTCGGTGCGGGTGACGCCCAGCCAGCCGGACTTTCCGTTGTTCACTATCTCGTACACGTCCTTGCCCACCTGGATGAAGTAATCATAGATGGCACCGCTTGAATCAGCGCGCCCTTTTGCGTCTTTGCCGCCGACCTTCTCATCCGAATATTCCTTCTCCGGATCCAGAAGATCGTCTATCGAGGTGTTCTTGTGCCATTCGATTATGAACCTGTAGTCGGTGGTGTCTTCCTTCTCGCCATACTCCCACTGCACCTCGAAACCCGTCAGGTTGCCTTTGGTGTCTTCGGTGCGGGTGGTGGCGATACCAATGACCGTTCCGCCGCTCTTCGTGTCGTACTTGATCTTTCCGAGATCTATCTCGTCGACGACGGTCTTCTTCTCCTTGCTGAATTTGACTGCCTTTATCGCGTCGTCCAGCATCGAGTGGTCATCCTTAGTGGTATAGTACTTGATACCGTAAAGGTCATCGTCCACCTGGACGAAGGCCGCGTAATTGTTGCCGGAAGTGTAGTAATAGAAGGTGTTCCCGCCGACCTTGGTCGACTCGAGCGTGGAAAGATCGATGAGCTTGCTCAGATCCTGGTCCGGCATGAACGCGTAGCCAAGGTTGCTGCCGTCCTCAAACTCGAACAGTATGTCCTTTTCGATGATAGACCCGTCTGTTTTCGCGTTGACGTAGCGAGACATTTCGGTGCATCCCTTCGGGACTTTGAAGCTCATCCCCATGACTTTAAGGTCCTTGGCGATGGACGTGCCGCTGCTTCCGCAGCCTGAAAGCATTGCGAGAGCAAGCGCGATAACGAGTAAAATGCTGATTGTCCTCTTCATGATTATCTCCTTTCAAAGTGTATACTGTTTACCTTGTCAGTATACCATAAAAGCCTGTTTCCCGCTGAAAAATGTGTGGCCGCGCAATAAAAAACCCGGGACTTGAACTGACCCCAAAAGGTTAGACAAAAGACGGGCCACGCAATTAAGCGACTTT
>CAMYWZ010000018.1 GCA_947302945.1 uncultured Bacillota bacterium | reverse complement strand
CATCCTCAGGATCTTGGGTTCTGCCGGAGCTGCATTGTTATTGGCAGCGTTATTGCCGCCCTTGTTGTTGTTGCATGCCGCGAGGCCAAAGACCATTACGAGCGCGAGAAGCAACGCAATTACTTTCTTCATGATTTCCCTCCTATTTGAATTCATGATGCTAATCAGCATTGTAATTTTACCACAACAGCAGCAATCAATGTGTGAAAACGGAGGGTTTGGTAAAATAATAACAGGCACGGCTTGTGCAATGTGCACAAAAAATCTGTATCATTTCTTTCATTTTTGCGCTATAATCATATTGATATCAGGTGATAACAAAAATCGGAGGTACCATGTTCACATCAAATATACTTAACGCCTGCCTGGAAGGACACGTCGTGTCGGACAATATGCCCGATCATAGCGCAGAATTCAACAATTTCCGGATAATAGAGGAGGACGGCGGAAGGCTCGTCAAAGGCAGCCTGCACATAGGAAGCGCCAGAGCCCTGTATTCGGCAGTGCGCGCGGACTGGGACAGGGACTACGTCTACACTGTCATAATAACCGGCAGCGACAGCGTCATGGATTACTTCAACGAGTCGCCGGGCTTCCACATCATCGTGACTGATATGCCGCTCCCTGAGGTCATCAACAATCTCAGCGAACTCGCGGACCGCTACAGCCGCATGTATTCGCTTAGAAGGCACCTCCACAGCTCCGTATCGGTGGCAGACCCGATAATCGAAGGCGCGGCGGAAGCCATGAACGCGGACGTGTTCTACCTTTCAGGAAGGTTCAGAGTGGTGTCGCTTTCCAGGGCGGCAAACTGCCCGGCCTTCGCGGATCTTGAAGTGAACTCCCGCCTGGAGCTCAGTCACGCAGTTACGCTTACGGACGAATGGACCATAGACGGCGAATGGGCAATGCGCCTCATCCCTCTGGATTACGAAGAACGCATCTCGGCCTACATTTTCGTCATTGTGCACAATGATCACAGCCAGAGATTCAACAGCGAGCTGTCCGAACAGCTGAGAATGAGCATGGAGGAGTTCCTTCATATCTATTTTTCAGACCGTTCAGTGTCCGACTCGCTATTCACAACGCTTGCCATGGACCTGCTCGACGGCAGGATACGCGACAGCGAGCTTCTGGCTGAGCGCCTGCGCAGGATCTCATTAAGCTTCACAAGCCATTACGTGATAATAGTCCTCGAATCCGAGACCGTGACCGAAAGGGTCAACGCGGAAGTCATACCGCTTCTCACATCCATATTCCACGGCGGATTTCCCCTGCAGTACGACAACAAGGTCATACTCCTGGTGCAGCTTGAGCGCTACACCCAGCACCCGGACACAAAAAAAGAGGCTCTGGCCCCTCTGCTTGAAGACTACAGGCTCTATGCCTGCGTCAGCGGCGTGATGAGGAACCTGCTCTCGCTGCGCACAGGCTACGACAAAACCGCAAAGTGTCTCACCCTTGCAAGAGTCCTTCGCCGGGACAAGACCGAAAGGCTGTTCAACGAGGAGGACTACGCCATGTTCTGCGTCGTGGACATAGCCTACAATGCAGTCAAGAACGAGTACCACGGAGACTACATCAAGCTCTGCAACCCGGGCGCCATCTCGCTGAACTACTACGATATAGTGCACGGCACCAACAATACGGAGGTCCTGCGCCGTTACCTTCAGAACGGCGGCAATGCCTCAAAGACCGCCAAAGAACTCGGCATGCACAGGAACACCCTCACGTACAGGCTTGACAGGATACAGGAGATCACCGGCTGCGACCTTTCCGACACGGCAGGCAACTTCCGCATGCTCTTCTCTATCATGGTCATCGATTACCTTAAGCTCTACAGACACAGGATGACGCTCTACACGCCGCGCTCCGACATGGACAGAGATTAAAAAGCTCCCGCTTACGGGAGCCTGTAGGTTATGTAGGGTTTGCTGTCTACGCGCTGCACTTTGCCGTCGATCACCAGCTTGTCCAGGTGCGACATGCATTCGCCTGCGGCGAACCACATCTGAGCCGGCGGGAAATTGCCGTTCTCGTCCAGATGTATCCTCCAGCGCATGCGCCGCGCTATCTCGTAGGCATTGAGACCCGGCTCATTTCCGACGATGCCGACGATCTCCGCCAGCCTGTGCTCGTGATGCAGCAGTATGCGGTCTATGCGCGCTCTGTAATCTCCGGGCTTTCTGTGCCCCGGCAGAGCAAGTTCCACCTCAAAGCGCTTTGAGTACTCCAGGCTGCTTAAGTAGTCCTGGAGCGAATTCTCCACGCCCGGCCAGAAAGTTATGTTAGGGGTGATGTCGAAGAGAACGTGGTCTCCGGTGAACATCACCTTTTTCTCCGGGATATAGTACATGGCGTTGCCAGGGGTGTGGCCCGGGACCAGCACCAGACGCAGAGTGCAGGCTCCGGTGTCGATAGCGCCGCCGTCTTCAAGCCCCACGAAGCTCTCTTCGTCGAATTCCATGCGCCTGCGGCTCTTTTCGGGGCCGAAGTTGATCATGTTCTCGAAAAGATCGGGGCTGGCGCCTTCCCGCTGATCGCGGTCGCCGCGCTTAAAGCCGGCGTTCTTGTAGTGCATAAGGAGCCGTTGGTGGTCCGTCTCCGAGATGTAGATCTTCCTGCCCTTGCCCAGGAACCAGTGGTTGAGGCCGGTGTGGTCCGCGTGCAGATGGGTGTTGATGATATTCAGGCGCTCCGGGCGGTATCCGAGGCTGGCAAGAGACTTCCTCAGGGAGGCTTCGCAGGCCGCGGTGTTAAAGCCCGTGTCCATAAGAAAATCCTCCTCGCCGCCCCTGAAATAGTAGGCGTTGAGGATGCCCAGAGGGCTTCCAGCGAGGGGAACTTCTATTCTGTATATGTTTCTGTCTATCTCGTAGATCATCGATCAGTTTGCGGCAGGCTCAGCAGGCTGATCCGGCTCGGCAGGCTTTGCCGGATTCGCCGGTTTGATGTATATCTCAAAGAAGAATTCGCTTCCCGATCTCCAGTCGTTGCTGCACAGCATGTTGCCCATATCGTCCACGGCGACCATAGTCTTGACGCCCTGTTTGCTTGCGGGGCCCCAGCCTTCAATAACGATCTCCTCCTTCTGATAAAGCTCCAGATGATTATCCAGTATCTGCTGAACCGTGCCCCATACGGGAGCAGCCCATTCAGACACGAAATACAGCCTGTAGTAAGACTGGCCGTCTTCTCTTACCGTATACGGTTCGTATATCTTGTTCCAGGCAGGATGATACCATCTGTCGTTGAGAGTAAAATGTATCACGTTGGGATCGTCTGTCGTAAACCTTTCATCCGCCTCGAGGATCTTGTCGAAATGGATGAAATGGGTGCCGTCAAAGCACATCTCCTCGTTCTTCGCGATAGCCTCATTGACGATGTATTCTTCGTCCGGATGGCAGTCCTTAAGTATGTCTCTGAGTGTGTAGAACAGATTCCAGGTGCTCCAGGTCTCATCGAATTCCGCCTGCGCAGCCTGGACCTTTTCTTCTATCCTCCGTATCCTGCACTGCTTATAGGCTTCCTTCGCCAGAATGATGTCGTACCAGTTCGTGACGTACTCTTTTATCTCAGGGTCGAGCGCGTTGTAGGCCCTTTCGGCCTTTTCGATGGCTACCCTGCTCTGAAGCGTTATTTCGCCGAGAGCCGCTATCTGATTCGACATTTCTTCTCCGGCCACTTCGTACGGATCCGGCTGTTTGGTGCATGAAGCAAACGAGACTGCAAGCAGTACTGCAAGCAGCAGGCATATGCATTTCTTCATGAGTTTCCCCCTTTTAACGGCCTTGCGGCCGGCATTCTAACGATGATAGTTGAAGTAATCGCCCTTGATCATATCCCAGGCGCCGTTGCACTTTTCGCGGAGGTCTTCCGGAAGAGGGCCTTTTTCCACGAGGCTCATGTTCTGAAGCAGCTGCTCCAGCTTGCTGACGCCTATGATGGGAGCGGTGATGGCAGGCTCTGAGAGCAGCCAGCGGACCGCGAGCTCCAGAAGGCTTATACCGGCCTCTTTCGCAACTCCGGCCAGCATGTCCACCGCGTCGAAATTCTGATCCTTCCAGTAGCGCAGGCGGTAGCCTTTTTCAAGCGCGAAGCGGGTGTTCTCCACGGCCTTCTCGCGGCTGTGCTTTCCTGTGAGCAGACCTGCTGCCAGAGGATTGTAGGGCGCGAGCCCTATGTTGTAGGCCTTGATGAAGGGTATGAGTTCCTCGTCGGCGCCGCGGGTGAGCATGTTGTAGACGCTCTGTGTGATGACGGGTGCTGCGTACCCGGCTGCGCGGGCCTTTTCAACAAGGCTGCAGATCTCCCACGCCGCGAAATTGCTGACGCCCCAGTAACGTATCTTGCCCTGCTTTACCAGCATGTCCATGGTACCGGCCATCTCCTCGAAATCCGTCTTGTGGTCGGGGAAATGGTAGTAGAAGATGTCTATGTAATCCGTGCGGAGACGTTCGAGGCTCTTTTCGACGCTGGCGAGCACGTGGGTCCTGCCGTTGCCGCGTCCGTCCGGGCCTTCCCAGGCGGGTCCGCCGACCTTGGTGGCGAGGACGACCTTGTCGCGGCGGCCTTCGAGGGCTTCGCCGAGTATGGTCTCGCAGCTGCCTTTAGTATAGATGTTGGCTGTATCTAAGAAGTTTATCCCTCCGTCGATAGCGGCGTGGACTATCTTTATGGCGTCTTCCTTTGCGGTCTGGCCTCCGAACATCATGGTGCCCAGGCACATGCGGGAGACATTCAGATCGGTCTGCGGTATCAGTTTTCTTTCCATGGCGCTTTCCTTTCCGGCTCTGCCTTATCTTCTGATCTCGTTTATGGTCTTATCCTTAGGTCTTGAGACTTTGTAGCGTATCGTGTAAGAGGCGGTTTTTCCGGCTTCGAGCTTGCTGCGCCAGGTGAGTATGCCCGTCTCTTCGTCCTTCTCGGCGCCGGAGATCTCCAGCTGCTCCACGGTGATGTCCTTGTTCTCCGAGATGGGTACCTGATCCTTGACGGAAAGGCTGATGTCCCTGCCGGATTCGTTGCGGAGCGTGATCTCGTAGACGTAGTCCACGACTGCGAGGCCCTTGAGGATGGCGGTAGAAGTCTTGCGGCTGACCTCTTTGAAGCTGACGTAGACCCTTTCGGCCTTGCCGAGGGTGATCTCCGCCTCGTCCTTCGTGAGGTCCGGGTCCAGGGTGATCTTGCCTATGTAGCTGTTCTTATAGTACACGGCGGTCTCGACTGCGCTGGTTATGGGCAGGTCCGCGGGTTTTACGGCTGCCACGAGCCATGCGCTCTGCTCGAGCCTGGGGACCGAAGCCACGCGGTATTCCGCGGGTATGGTGTAGACCTGGATGTCCGCGACGGTGCCGTCTCCGCCCTTCTGGACGTCCCTGCCGCCGGGGAGCTTGTATTCGGTGGCGGTCTCGCCCTGCTCGACCTGAGCCTGGGCTGTTGCCATGAACATCATGGGTGCTTCGGCCGCGTCGAAAGCAGCCTCCTCCATGACCATGGCGTCCGCGCGCGCGCCTGCGGCCTTCATCATCGCGCCGCCCATCATGCTGTTGCTCCTGCGCAGCTGCACCGGCTGCCTGATGTCAAGGTAGAGCGGCCTGAGCACGGGGATCGTTCCTGCGGCATTGGGGCTTCCGGTGAGAAGCGAGAGCTCTATGCCTTCCCAGTCCTCGTAGGTGTTCTGCCTGATGTTTGCCCTCATGCGCATGGCAAGCGGGGCTTCTCCGTCGGAGTGTATCTCGTAGACCGGCCTCCACCAGGCGCCGTTCTCGAAGTATCTGAGCTCGAAAGTGAAGCGTCCGGTCTTCTCCGCCGTGACTTCAGCCGCAAGGACAGGCTGGCTGCCGTCTTTCTGCAGCTCTTCGATCTGCTTGTTGAGCCCTTCTATCTTCTTCTTTGTGTCTAATATGTCTTTGTTGAGCGATTCGAGGCGCTCAGCGAGTTTTTCTATGTATTCCTGCACCTCGGCGGCGGGCTGCTGGTCGCGGCTGCTGAAGTTTCCGTTGTCCTTCCAGAGCTTGACCTGAAGTTCCCTGACCTCGATGTGCTTTTCAAGAGCGGCGATCTTCTCGCGAAGCTCCGTTACCTTAGGATCCTCTTCGCCGCCGAAGCGGTCCACGAAGCGCAGATCCGAGCAGGACAGGCCTTCCTGGCAGAAAAGCCTTGCCGTGTCTATCTGGGAACTCTGAGAGATCCCGTGAACGTAGAGAGTCTGCGTGCCGGCCTCAAGATCCGCTGTGCCTCTTCTTACGATCTCGGCGCCGCCTCTGTAAACGCTGGCAGATTTTATACCTGTGTAAAGATCCATTATTCCGCCTCCCTTAAAAAACGCAATAAAAAACCGACTGTACTCTTTATTATGCTTCAGCCGGCAGATTTAGTCAAGTGGCAGCTGAGGGCCGGCAGCCCTCTGCCGCTATAAAACTATGCGTATCCTGGTGCCTATGTCCTGGCGGGAAACGACTTCGAAGTAGCCTTTGTGCTTGTCGACTATCCACTTGGCGATGGAAAGGCCGAGACCGGTGCCTTCGAAGCTTCTGGCCTTGTCGGCGCGGTAGAAGCGCTCGAACATATGCCGCGCGTCTGCCTCCGCCATGCCTATGCCGCAGTCCTGCACCTGAAGGTAGGGGTGCCCGTCCGCAAGCCCGCAGCTCAGGACTATCTCGTCGCCCTCCTTCGTGTACTTTGCGGCGTTGTCTATGAGTATGCGGACTGCCTGCTTAAGAAGGCCCGGGTCCGCCTGTATGGTGCAGCCATTGCTCTCGTCCCTGAAGCGGTAGACGTGCTTTTCGTCTATCATGACGGACTCTTCGTAGGCCTCTTTCATAAGGGACGCGAGCTGGACGGTCTCTTTCTGCAGCTGGGTCTTGCCGCTGTCGCCGCGGGCGAGGAAGAGGAGCTGCTCCACGAGATGCTTCATGCGCTCGGTCTCGGTCTGGATGGCGGCGATGGACTCGTTTAGGACCTTTTCGTCGTTCTTGCCCCAGCGCGCGAGCATGTCCGCGTAGCCGCCGATCACGGCGATGGGCGTGCGCAGCTCGTGCGAAGCGTCGTTGACGAAGCGCGCCTGCTGGCGGTTAGCTTCGCGTATGCGGGTGAGGAGGTTGTTGACCGCGGCCTCGATGCCGAGAAGGTCGCTGTCGCCAAGCGACAGCTTGGACGTCTCGTCCGCGTCGAGGCTGGCGATGGCGTCCTCCAGAACGTGGTACTTGTCCTCGCCGAACTCCATGCGGGAGAGCTCGTCGGCCTTTAAAGCCAGTTCGTTGAGGGGCGCCAGTATGGTCCTGACGCGCTTGCTCTGCCTTGGCATCGAGACTATCAGAAGCCACAGCAGCCTTACGACGAGTATCGCCCCGAACACTATGCATATCGTCAGGAGAGCCTTCCCGACCGATATGCTTATCGGGTCCTCTCCGGCATTCATGATCTTGTAGATGACGTCGTAGATCTTGCCTCCGACAGTCCTTTCGACGTGAAGGCTGCGGGAAACGTTCCACTTCAAAAAGCCCAGAGCCGCATACTCGCGCACCACGAGGTAGCCGCCGCAGCACAGCGCAAAAAGCAGAAGAGTCGAGAAGATTATCCTTCCGGCCCTCTGCCTTGCGAACGATCCGCAGAGCCTGCGCGTTATGGAATTCATTTTTCCGCTGCTATTGGTCTCCCCTGATGACATAACCCGCTCCTCTGACGGTCTGGATCATTCTGACCCCATATACCTCATCGATCTTTGAACGAAGATGCCTGACATAGACATCCACTATATTCGTCTCCCCTATGTAATCGTAACCGCATACACGGTCCAGAAGCGTGTCGCGCGAAAGCACTATGTCGCGGTTTTCAAGCAGTATGCGGAGCATGAGGAACTCCCGGTTGGTAAGGTCTATGTCCCGGCCGTCCCAGGTTACCCTACGGCTCTTGTCGTCGAGGACCAGCCTGCCCCAGCAAAGCGCTCCCTTCGGAGCCTTTGCGGCTCCGGCAGATTCCTTCTCCGCGCCCTGCGCCGCCTGAGGCGGAACGCTCCTGAACTTTAAGGCCACGCGTATCCTGGCCAGAAGCTCCTCTATGGCAAAAGGCTTGGTGATGTAGTCTATGGCGCCTGCGTCCAGCCCCGAGACCTTGTCCATCACTGAATCCCTTGCGGTAAGGAGTATGACCGGGGTCTGCTTTTCGGCGCGAAGGCGCCTTAGGACCTCAAGCCCATTCAGCTCCGGCAGCATGATGTCGAGAAGGATCAGATCAAGGTCTTCGGACAGCGCCCTTTCGAGCGCTGTCCTGCCGTCGGCCGCTTTGAGCACCTCGTAGCCTTCGTGCGAAAGCTCAAGCTCGATAAAGCGCGCCATCTTCTCTTCGTCTTCTACTATCAATATCCTTGGAGCCACCGGGTCCTCCTCCGCTTCTTACAGCTTGTTGTACTCTTCCTTTACTTTCTCAGCCGCGCTGCTGGCCTTGTCCATGACGTCGTTGGCGACTTTCATGTCAGCCTCGCCCCTGAAGGTGTAGCCGACCCCGAAGAACAGGGAGACTATCACGGCGATCAGGGCAACGTGCCATGCTACGATGAAGATCAGCGCTACTGCCCACATCGGAAGCTTTGCGACGAGCTCTCCGTTCTTGTGTATGATCAGGAAGTTGCTGGACAGGAAGTGGGTGATCCTTCCGATGCCCGCTCTGAACTTGGCCTTTCTCTCACGGCGCTGCTCGTCCTTGTCGTAGCTCTTGCGGTCGTTCTCGACCTGGGTGGCTACTGATACGTACTGCGCCTGCTCTTCATACTGGGTGGAGTAGCTGCTCTGTCTGGGAGCTGCTGTCTTTCCGTCCTTCTCGAGGATGATCATCGCATCCAGGAGATCTCCGTCGGCTTTCTCGAGGGCCTTCTTGGCCTCTTCATAAGTAACGCCTGCTTTTTCTACGAGTTTTTCTACCTTTTCGAAGTTATCCATTTTTTTAATCCCTTTCCCGGAACCACCGTCCGTCTGTGTTTTTGATGGCTTTATGATACCGGGTCCGGCTTAACGGGTCCTTTACGGAAGATTAACGTTTCATTAATTTTAGCATAATTTTTGAGCCTTTTACATTAAAAAAACCCGATACGAAGCTTTTAGGTGGTATAATACCCGTATGAGTTCAAAAAAACAGCACCTGTCAAAGAAAGGTCCGTTATTATGAATAGGAAAAGAATCTCCCGCATCGCTTCGCTGCTTATCGCAGCCGTACTCATACTTTCCGCTCTGTCAGCCTGCGGCCCGTCCGGCGGCAATACCGCAAACAACAGCGGAAACAGCGGAAACGGCGGCGGAAAGAACAGCTCCGCAAACGCCAAGAACCCCTACGGCTTCACCTCTGATTTTGAAGATTCGGCAAAGGAAGAGAACAAGCTAAAGAACTACCCTCAGGTCAAAGAGGCACTGCTGACCATTGAGAAGACGCTGAACGCCGGCGGAGTATCCGCAAGCAGGATAGCCTTTGACGGCGGCAAATCACCGCGCGCAATGTTCTACGTCGGCGAGACAGGGGGCGAATACACACCCAGCGAAACCATATACGTCGCCTACGATACAGACCAAAACAGCGGGGCGGTCACTCTTTACGAGATCCAATCCAAGGTGTTCGATGCTTCAAAAGACGCCGCGGTCCGCAAGGCAGTACTCGCCGCCTTAGACATTTCCGACCCCGAAAGGGATCTGGCTGCAAAGATACAGGGTGATGACGAATTCCAGACCATGCAGTACTGCATCTCCTGCTACAAAGGCACGGAGTCGCTGCATCCAAACATGGAAAACGTCAAGACCAACTCATACGAAGAGTACCAGAAGATCTACGACCAGACCAAAGACTTTACATATTATAAATTCAAGATCGCCGATGATCCTGCCAGCAACGAAAGGCAGACATCGATTTACAAGTACAACAGGGAGCAGCGCAAGCCCACGGCCGAAGGCCGCAACGTAGACGAGTACGGCCTTTCGTTCAACGTCCCCGAGGCCATGAAGAAAAACCCGTACACCGGCATACTTGCCCTCTGGGTATACTACTCGGGCGAGTATGACG
>CAMYWZ010000017.1 GCA_947302945.1 uncultured Bacillota bacterium | reverse complement strand
AAGATCCTGTCTTACGGGACCGATCAGATCGTATACGTAAGCTGCAATCCGAAGACGCTTGCCGCGAATCTGCATACCGCGCAGATGTGCGGGTACGAAGTGATGTCGGTCAGGGCTTACGACAACTTCAGCTTCACTCGCCATTGTGAAGTTATCGCTTCGTTGAAAAGGAGGAAATAAACATGTGTTGTCCCAAGTGCGGTAAAGAAATGAAAAAGGGGTATCTTTTCGCGACGAAAGACGGAGGTTTCAGTTTCGCGGATGAAGTTCCGGGAATGCTGAAGAACGCGAAGAACGCAAGCGGCTTCATAGAGATCACTCCCGTAAGGCTCAATCACAGAGCCAGCATCGAGGCGTATTGCTGCGAGGACTGCAGGGTGATCCATATACTGTATTAAAAGGAGTCGGCAATATGGATAAGAAAGAGAACAATCCCCTGAACAATAAGGATCTGGAGAAAGTCACCGGTGGCTATCCAGATGATAGTTTGTATGAAGACTCGGATGGTCAGAAAGACGATGAAGAGTTTATTCCTGTGGAGGTAGTTTTAAAAAGACACTTATGAGATGATACCGGGCGTATCACTTATTATAAGTCCCCCTTTTTCGGAGCAACAGAAAACGTGTATGGTTAAAGTATTGAAAACTCTTAAAACCATTATATCGATTATCATTGTCATAGTGCTCATAGCTGCAGCCTGGCTTTTCATTTCACCGCTTTTTATCAGGCATGAGAATGTAAAGGCCGAAGGCTCGGAAAGCTGGATGTCCATAGTTGCAGACGAGACCGTCATAGCCGACATCGCCATCCCCGGAACTCACGACAGCGCTTCAAACAACGTGGTGCTGCCATATTTCGCGAAATGCCAGGCATCGGACATCAGAACGCAGCTGGACGACGGATTCCGCTATCTTGACATACGCCTTGGCGTAAAGAGAGTGGGAAACGAGGACAAGCTTCTGCTGTACCACGGGTTCTGCAAGTGCAAGGAAAGCTGGGTGCCATGGTCAAAAGACCTTGATCTTGGGAGCGTACTCGCACAGTGTTATTCCTTCCTTTCCGACTACCCGTCCGAGACCATCATTTTTGCCGTAAAAATGGAGCAGGGCAGCGACCTCAGATCCTTCCAGCTCCTGCTTGATTCATATATCAGCAAGGGACAGGACAAGTGGCTGCTTACCGATACCCTCCCAACATTAGGAGAATGCAGGGGAAAGATAGTCCTTATGAGACGCTTTGACGACGTGTGCGGTCTTGGGGAAAGGGCAGGTATATACATGAACTGGCCTGAGCAGGGCGCAAACAGCGACGTCAGCCTGAATGCGGAAACGATAGAGTGCGGCAGCTTCAGCCTGATCGTCCAGGACCGCTACAAGTACGATACTGAGGACAAATGGACGGCGTTTAAGGCCGGCCTTGCTGCCGCAGACCCCGGAAGAGATTTCATAAGGCTTAGTTTCCTCAGCACCAACGGCACTCCGAAATTCGGCCATCCCTACAAATACGCGAGAACGCTGAACAAGTATCTTCTTGACGAAGATCTGTCGGTTTACCCGAAGCAGTGGATAATAGTCGATTTCTCGAATGCCGCCCTGGCGGAACACATTTATTCACAAAATAAAACAGCGCGATAGCTCTTTGCTGCCGCGCTGCTGTTTTTTTTCTGCTTAGTTTTTCCTATCGAGGTTCTTTATATCCTTGTTGAACACGTTTCTTACAAGGAAGATGCATACGACGGCCGAAAGACCTTCGCCTATGGGGAAGGCCAGCCAGACTCCGAAAGTCCCCAGAGTCTTCGACAGTATGACTGCCAGCGGTATGAGTATGACTATCTGGCGAAGTATGGTTATGATCAGCGAATTCATTCCGTGAGCCGTTGCCTGGAAGAGCGTTCCGCTGATTATCGTAAACGCCGCGAAGAGGAAGCCCCAGCTGATGGTCCTCAGGCACTGCCTGCCAAGCTCGTACATTTCCGCGTCCGCGCTGAAAATGGAGAGCAGAGTGTCGGGTATCAGGTTGAATATGAGCATACCGATCAGGAGTATTCCGCCGGCAATGAACATGGCGTTTTTATAAGTATCGATCAGGCGCTTTTTGTTCTTTGCGCCGTAGTTGTAGCCCATGATGGGCATTACACCCTGGTTCATGCCGAAGATAGGCATGAAGAGGAAGGACTGGAGCTTGAAGTATACGCCCAGGATGCCAACAGCCGTATCTGAGAAGCTGATCAGCACCTTGTTGAGTATCATTGTCGTAAACGACATTATCGACTGGACTATTATCGACGGGAAGCCTACGGCAAAGATGTCCTTTACGGTCTGGCCGTGGAACCTGAATCCTTTGAAGGAGATCCTGATGGGGAAGCGGCCGTGCCTCATGAAGAGGGATGTCGCTATCATCGCGAACAGCTGGCCGATGACTGTAGCGTAAGCCGCGCCGGCAACTCCGAGCGCCGGGCATCCGAGCTTTCCGAAGATCATTATCGGGTCGAGGATTATATTCGTAACGGCGCCTATGAGCTGGCAGACCATCGTATAGACCATGTTGCCGCAGCCCTGCATGATCTTCTCGCCCGAGCCTGCGTTGAAGATGAAGAGCGATCCTATCATGACGATGCGGAAGTACGAGGATCCGAGGGCTATAAGCTCCTGGTCAGCCGTAAACAGTTTGCAGAATGCGACCGGAGCGAGTATCCCTATCAGACAGAAGATCACCCATTCTATGTTGGCGATGATCATGCCGTGGGCAACGGCGTTTTCCGCGTCGTTCAGGCGCTTTTCGCCAAGCCTTCTGGATATCAGGGAGGATACGCCTATTCCGGTACCGACGTTGACGGAGATTATTATCATCTGCGCCGGATGAACAAGGGAGACTGCGTTGAGCGCCGTCTTGGAAAGCTGCGCAACGTAGATGCCGTCGACGATGTTGTAAAGTGACTGTATGAGCATTGAAAACATCGCCGGAAGCGACATTTTTATTATGAGCGGAAGTATGGGCGCGGTGCCCATCCTCAAGGTCCTGTCGGCCTTTGCGGTTTCCGCGGTTTTTTGTTCTGTATCCATGATCTTCTCCTGTTTTCTGCGGATGTTTAATTTTACATTTTGCGTATTTAATAGTCAATCTTTATTCTTGACTATTCTTATATGTGTCGTAAAATATATATATAAGGCATTTCAGGCGCAGAAAGGAAACAGCCATGACAGAAGAGAACAGAAAAAAATACGAAGAGAAAAAGAACAGGATATATACTGCTATCGCTCATAAAGAGCCGGACAGAGTTCCCATAAACGTCAGCGGAGGCATCTTCTCCGTCATCGAAGCCGGTTATACCGTAAAGGAATGCATCTACGACACCACGCTCGAAAAGAGCAAGGACGCGTCTGTCAAATTCCTTGAAAAGTACGATCCGGATACTGCTCCGGGCTTCGTAGGCTACGCAGGCCAGGGACAGGTCATGGAGCTCGTTTCCCCGAAGTTCATGGCATGGTCCGGAAGGCCCGGCTACAACGTACCGGACAATTCCATACAGCAGTTCATAGAAAAGCCGCCTCTTGAGGACGACGACATCGACATGTTCTTCGACGACAACGGCACGTGGAGGCTTACCAAGTGCATGCCCAACCTCTGCGATCTTTACGAGCCCCTGAGGAAATTCAATATCCCGTATTCCAGCCGCGTTCCGCAGGCTCTGGCTATCGAGTTCTCAAAACCCGAGATGAAGGAGATGATCAAGACCTGCTGGAAGATAGACGAGATGTTCAAGGAGTGCAACGCCACAGCCCGCAGGGTCCGCAAGGAGATCGAAGATCTCGGTTATCCCAGCATAGGCTACGGCAAGGCAGCTGTTCCTTACGACGAGTGGGGCGACGAATTCAGAGGCTCCCTCAACTGCATCACGGACCTCTACGAGAACACTGAGGCCGTAGACCGCTTCATCGAAGAGAACCAGAAGGAAATGATCTGGAAGATCAAGCACATGAACCCGGATCACAAGTACGACGGCAAGCTCGTCAACATGACTCTCCACCGCGGCATGGACGGCTTCCTCTCAGAGGAATTCTACCAGAAGTATTACTGGAGGCACCTGCAGGAGATCATAGAAGCCATCATGAGCGTAGGCCTCATCCCCAGCGTCTTCTGCGAAGGACACTACGAGAGCAGGCTGGATCTTCTCAGGGACATCCCAGACGGGCCTATCGTGTACGCGTTCGAGTATACGCCTATGGACCTCGTAAAGAAGAAGCTCGGCGACAAGGCCACCATCACCGGAGGATTCCCGGCCGGCCAGCTGTACTTCGAGAAGAAGGAAAAAGTCGTAGACAACGTCAAAAAGATCATAGACGACTGCGCGGCAGGCGGCGGATTCATCTTCAGGACCAGCGCCGGTCTGGACATCGCAAAGAGAGAGAATGTCGAAGCAATGTTCGACACGATCAAGACCTACGGCAAGTACAGATAAAAAACTGCTTGTGCAGAATAACATTTAATGGTAAAATCCTATCATAAAGATACAGAAGGGAGCTGATTCCAATGGGCAGACACGGCACCATCGCCGGCAGAAAAGCCGCTCAGGATTCAAAGAGAGCAGCAAGTTTTACCAAATACGCAAGACTGATAACAGTAGCAGCCAAGGCAGGAGGAGATCCGGATTATAACCCGGCGCTCCGCGCGGCTATAGATAAAGCAAAGGCAGCCGGCCTTCCGAACGACAACATCACAAGAGCCATCAAGAAGGGCACAGGAGAACTCGCAGGAGAGACCTACGAAGAGCTCAAGTTCGAAGGCTACGGCGCAGGCGGCGTCGCTGTAATAGTCGAAGCGCTCACAGACAACAAGAACAGGACCACATCCTCCGTCAAACATGCATTCGACAAATTTGGAGGCAACCTCGGCACACCGGGCTGCGTATCCTACATGTTCGACACAAAGGGAGTACTTGTATTCGACAAGGAAACAGGCGTCACCGAAGACGACCTCATGATGGTCGCCCTCGACGCAGGAGCGGAAGACATAGTCGAGTACGACGACAGCTTCGACGTACTCTGCGCTCCGGAAGTTTTCAATGACGTAGTTAAAGCTGTTAAGGACGCAGGTCTTGAAGTCATGGAAGCCGATATCGAACAGGTACCGTCCATGACAGCCACGCCGGACGATCATCAGCTCGGCACGCTGCGCAAGATGATAGAGATCCTGGAGGATGATGACGACGTGCAGAAGGTCTACACCAACTGCGGAGTCGATCTGTACGGCGAGGAGTAAAACTTAAAAAATATCCTGGGGTGTTCGACAGGGCATTAATTCAACCTACAGTTCAACACAGGGAAGCCGGACGTCATTTTATGCGTTATGTCAGGCCTCATAAGATCAGTGGAAGACAGAGGCATAATAGCAGGCATCCCACCTATCAAAATGATAGGGCGTGAATTATAGCCCACCGGCATTCTGGGGTATTTTTTTGTAAGCCGCACAGGTCCTGCCATCAAGGCATCCATCCACTGGCTTTTTCTTGAGGAAAAACCCAGCGATCCCCCTTATTGTCACCCGAGTCAGGGAAGATGCTTTGTTTTATACTATTAAGCTGCGGCAGTATGGTTGCTGGACGGACTATCGGGGAACCCGGTTCTTAGCGATTGGCAAGCCAAAACCAACGACTAAGGGCGCCGACAGAGCTTAGAACCGCTGGGAGGGGCCCCCGCAAGTGGGAGCGTGTCCGGACAGTAACCATACTGCCGCAGAAAACCTGGCAATATAACGGCACCAAAAGGACCGTCCCTTAGGTGCGAACTTTAGAACCGTCCTTGAGGTTTATTATGGATAAGATAGTCATTATCGACGGCAACAGCCTGGTGAACAGAGCGTATTACGCGATACAAAGGCCTATGATCACGAAAGACGGGTTTTACACCCAGGGGATCTACGGCTTTTTGAGCATGCTGTTCAAGATCAGGGCTGACTACAAGCCGACTCATATGATCGTTGCATATGACCGCAAAGCGCCTACTTTCAGGCACCTGGAGTACGGCGATTACAAAGCCGGCAGGCGCAGGATGCCGGATGAGCTTGCCATGGAACTTCCGGTCCTAAAGGACATCCTTAAAGCTATGGGCATCTACCAGTTCGAAACGGACGGTTTCGAAGCGGACGACATAATAGGAACTACCGCGAAGATGTCGGAAGAAGCAGGTCTGCCCGCGGTCATAATCACCGGGGACCGTGACGCCCTGCAGCTTGCGACTGACAGGACCCAGGTCGTCATCACGAAAAAAGGAATAAGCGAATTCAAGCTCTACGACGACGCCGCGATGATAGAAGAATACGGCTTCGACCACGAGCAGTTCATAGATTACAAAGCGCTCAGGGGCGATGCTTCGGACAACATTCCGGGAATTCCCGGTATAGGCGAAAAGACCGCTGTCAAGCTGATACAGCAGTTCGGGTCGCTCGAAGGCCTGCTGGCCGGTCTGGATAAAGTCGACAGTCCCAAACTGCGCGAAAAGATAGAGGAGGGCAGCACCTCCGCGCTCATGTCAAAGCGCCTTGCCACTATCGTAAAGAACGTCCCTGTCAGCTACAGCATAGAGGATCTTCGGATAGGAAAGCAGGACAGCGACGAGCTCATAAGGATATACAGCCGGCTGGAGTTCAAGACTTATCTTTCGAAACTGCTGAAGGAAATGAAGGCTTCGCCCGCTGCTGAAGCACCGGTTTTGAACACTTCAAGCCAAAGCGTCGCAATACCCGCAGTTGTCAAAGGGACCGAAGCCGACCTTGAGGCTTTATTTGCCTCTGAAAGGCTTGTAATAGACGTTCTGAGCGACGAAAACCACAAAGACGTCCCAAAGCTCGAAAAGGCTGAAATAATGGCTGAAAACGGCTGTTTTGTCTTCGGGCCGGAATTTGAGGACGCTTTCGTAAAAGCTGCTTCTGGAAGCCGTGCAAAGCTCACGGGCTTCGGCCTCGGAAAGGTCTATTACTATCTTGCAGCTAAAGGCGCAGATATAAGCGGCTTTGTTACAGAGTCCGACGGAGCCCTGGCAAGGTATGTGCTTTCGCCCAGCTCCAAGGCACCCGGCCTTGCCGAGCTGGTCCTTGAAGTCTTCCATGTAAATCTCGACGAAGGTCCAGTGCAGCTTTCGCTTTTCGAAACAGAAGACAGCAGCGCTTCCGGAAAGAAGCTCGCGTACATAAAGGCGCTTTGCGAAGCGCTTGAAAAACAGATAAAAGAAGAGGATCTTTCAGAGGTCTATTTCGGCATAGAGCTTCCTCTGTGCAAGGTCCTGGCTTCGATGGAGAAAGAGGGCTTTGCCGTCGACAGGAAAGCTATAGAGGATTTCGGAAAAGACCTTAAGGAAAAGCTCGCGGTTCTCGAAAAGCAGGTCTGCGGGCTTGCCGGAAAAGACTTCAACATCAATTCGCCGCAGCAGCTTGGGACGGTCCTGTTCGAAGATCTGGGGCTTCCTTCGGGCAAAAAGACCAGCAAAGGCTATTCCACCAGCGCGGACGTCCTGGAAAAGCTCAAAGGCGTTCATCCCATCATAGAAAAGATACTCGAGTACAGGACGCTTGCCAAACTGAACGGAACTTATGTGGAAGGAATGCTGCCGCTGATCGCAAAAGACGGGCGCATACACGCACACTTCCAGCAGACGGTAACGGCTACGGGGCGCATCAGCTGCACGGAGCCCAACCTTCAGAACATCCCCGTAAGGACGGATCTGGGGCGTCAGCTCAGGAAAGCCTTTACGGCAGGCGGCCCTGAAAAGACCCTTGTCGGCGCAGATTATTCGCAGATAGAACTGCGCGTAATGGCTCACATGTCCGGGGATGAAGAGCTGATCGAAGCCTTCTCCGGCGGCCACGACATACATAAGGAAACGGCGGCCAAAGTCTTCGGTGTGCCTCTTGAAAAGGTTACCCCGCAGCTCCGCTCTAATGCGAAAGCTGTCAATTTCGGCGTAATTTACGGCATGAGCGGATTCGGCCTGGCTGAAGAGCTCACCATCAGCAGAAAACAGGCTGAGCAGTACATCAAGGACTATTTCGAACGCTTCAAAGGCGTAAAAAGCTTCATGGACAAGCAGGTGGCCGACTGCAGAAAGGACGGCTGCGTGCGCACGCTCTACGGGCGCAGAAGGAACATACCGGAAATAAAAGCCCAGCAGTACATGGTGCGCCAGCTCGGCGAAAGGCTCGCGATGAACACGCCTATACAGGGCACCGCTGCCGATATTATCAAGATAGCGATGGTCAAAGTGTACGATGCTCTGGCCGAAAAATACCCGCAGGCAAGGCTCATACTCCAGGTCCACGACGAACTCATCATAGAAGCGCCGAAGAAGGACGCGGAAGGCGTTTCGGCTCTCCTGAAGGAATGCATGGAGAGCGCCGCGGACCTTAAAGTAAAGCTCATCGCCGAAGAGAACACTGCGGACAACTGGTACGATCTTAAATGACCGAGGGAGGTTTAATGATATGAATAAGAAACTGTTTTTCGGAATGATAGGAGCAGCGCTCCTTCTTACGTCCTGCAGCGCGGCAAAGAAGATCGACAACGCGGCTTATCCGCACAGGAAGCTGATCATCGATTCGGACACAGGAGCCGACGACGCTTCGGCTATCATTCTTGCGGCAAAGTGGCCGAAGGCTGAGATCCTAGGCGTCACGACGCTGGCCGGAAACGTGGACCTTGAGCAGAGCACTCTGAATGCCATAATGGCGCTTGAGACCGCGGGATGCAGCGCTCCGGTTTACAAAGGCTCAAAGACCAGATTCAACGGAGACCAGATCAATGCTTTCAGCGTGTTCGGCAAGGACGGCATGGGTGAAGCGGACCTGATACATCCGCAGGGAAAGGCTCAGGAGAAAGACGGAGTGTCATTTATAATCGACACTGTCAAGGCCAACCCGGGAGAGGTGGAGATAGTCGTGCTCGGACCGGCTACAAACATCGCTCTTGCCATAAAGCAGGCTCCTGAGGTCATGAAGCAGGTAAAGATGATATGGTCCATGGGCACCGCAGGCCTGGGGCCGGGAAATGCATCGCCGGTAGCTGAATTCAACGTCTACGGAGACGCTGAAGCATATAAATACATGCTGGATTCCGGCATCCCCGTAACCATAATCGGCCTCGATATGTGCGACGGAGACGCCATGTGGACAAACAGGCAGTTCGAAGAGCTCGAAAAGGTCAACGGCATAGGAAGCTTCGTATCGAAGTCCTTCGGTAAGATCCGCGAGTTCTACGCGTCGAACGGTTCTGCGGACTCAACGATGAACTGCGACGCTCTTGCAATGATGTGCGTTCTTAAGCCCGATTTCGTAAAGGCATCGATAAAAGCCCACGGAAGCTGCATCACAGACCAGGGAGAGGCTTACGCGCAGGTCATCTTCTACAAGGAAGGCTTCACTTACGACCTTGTAAAGAACGAGTTCGACTACAACGTCACCCTTGTAAACGGCGTGGAGAAGGCAAGCTATTACAAGCTTTACAAAGAGACGATAATGAAGTAGGGGGCCGCTTATGATTTACGGTCTTACAGGCGGCACCGGCTCCGGAAAGAGCACTGTGGCGCAGTATCTGAGAGAACTTGGGTGCGAAGTCGTAGACGCGGACCTTATCGCAAGGCAGGTCACCGAAAAAGGTTCTCCGGTCCTGGATGAGATCGCAAAGGCATTCGGAAGCGACATACTGGACGAAAACGGCGAACTTATCAGGAAAAAGCTCGGCAGCAAGGTCTTCGGAGACGCGGAAAAGCTTGCGCTTCTCAACGAGATCATGAGGAAGGCTCTGGACGAGCGTTTTGAGGCGGCTCTTAAGGAGGCAAGCGAAAAGCGTCTGTATTCCAAGGTCTTCTTTGACGCCCCGGCGCTTTTTGAAACGAAGCGCGAGCACTTTGTCGACAAGGTCTGGGTGGTAGCAGCTGATAAAGAGACGCGCATCGCCCGCATCATGAAGCGCGACGGCATCTCCCGCGAAGAAGTCTTAAAGCGCATGGAAAGCCAGCTTCCCGACGGCGAAAAAGAGGCCCGCGCGGACCTCGTCATCTACAACGACGGAACGCTTGAGGACCTTCGGAAAAAGGTAGAAGCGGCGCTGAAATAAAAAACAGGGGACGG
>CAMYWZ010000016.1 GCA_947302945.1 uncultured Bacillota bacterium | reverse complement strand
CGCAGGGGCATCATGGAGCACATGGAGTACATCACTCCGGAGCGCGTGGAGCTCTACTACATGCTCCCGCTCAACGAGGTCATCTACGATTTCTTCGACGCCCTCAAGTCCAAGACGCGCGGCTACGGCTCCCTCAACTACGACTTCGACCACTACGAAAAGAGCAGCCTGGTAAAACTGGACATACTCCTGAATCGCGAGCTTGTGGACGCCTTCTCGATGATAGTCCACGAATCCGAGGCCTACAGCCGCGGCAAGTTCGTCTGCGAAAAGCTCAAGGAAGTCATACCCATGCACCAGTTCGAGGTGCCCATACAGGCCGCCATAGGCCAGAAGATCATCGCCCGCGAAACCATTCGCGCCTACCGCAAGGACGTCCTTGCCAAGTGCTACGGCGGCGACATCTCGCGCAAGAAGAAGCTTCTGGAAAAGCAGAAGGAGGGCAAGAAGCGCATGCGCCAGTTCGGCAGCGTGGAGGTGCCCCAGGAGGCCTTCACGGCAGTCCTCAAATACGACGACGGAAAGAAATAGGACAGCAGCCGGTCCTGTGCAGGCAGCTGCGCCGTAAGCGGAAAAAAGGAGGCTTGCGGCTTTTCCGCATCATAAAAAGAAGTGTTTTTCAATTGATTATATGGTAAAATTGAAGCATCGGAATGAATCATTTTTGATGCGCAGAGGAATGTGAATGATCGTATTGTGGATCATCCTGATAATAACAGCAGTCGCCCTGGCGGCAGGAGTGGCTGCTGTAATAGCCGACAAAGGCGGGAAAAGCGCGCACAAGCCTTACGGTCCGTACGAGCGTTTCGTGAAGAGGGGGCTTGATGCTTTTCTGGCGACAGGTGCCATCATCGTCCTTTCGCCACTGATCCTGATCACAGCTGTCCTTGTCCGCATCAAACTTGGGTCTCCCGTGCTGTTTTCACAGGAGCGTCCCGGCAGAGACGAGAAGATCTTCACGCTTTATAAGTTCCGCACCATGACTGACGCAAGAGATAGGAACGGAGAGCTTCTGCCGGATGAGGTGCGCCTAACGAAATTCGGCGCCGTCCTTCGCTCCACTTCTCTCGATGAACTTCCGGAACTGTTTAATATAATCAGGGGCGACATGGCCATCATAGGCCCGCGGCCTCTGCTTATTCAGTATCTTCCGTATTACACTGACACGGAGAAGCATCGTCACGACGTAAGGCCGGGACTGTCCGGGCTTGCGCAGGTAAGCGGAAGAAATCTCGTGAAATGGGACCAGCGGCTGGCATACGATGTCGAGTATGTAAACAGAATCACGTTTTCAGGTGATGCGAAGATAGCTTTCCGAACGATCAAAAAGGTATTTGCGAAGGAAGACATCGCAGCCGACACCACGACCGTGGAGCCGTATCTTGATGAGGAAAGAAAGGACAGAGTGATCAAATGACGGAAATAAAGACTCCTTACTTTCTGATCGACAAAGAGGCTCTTGACTCAGGGGTAAAAAAACTCAGAACGGCGCTTGCCAATGCCTGGCCGAATTATGTGATAGGGTATTCCTACAAGACCAATTCTCTTCCCTGGGTCATCAGGTATTTCAAAGAAAACGGCTGCTTTGCGGAAGTCGTGTCGGACGACGAATACTATCTGGCGAAGGCCATAAGCGCGGAGCACGTCATCTATAACGGCATCGCAAAGACCAGGGACACCTTCCTGGAAGCCGTCAGGAACCATGATATCGTAAACATCGATTCGGAATACGAGATCGACTGGCTGGATGAACTGGAGAAGGGTGCTTATTCGGTAGGCATACGCGTCAATTTCGACCTTGAGTCAAAGTGCCCCGGCCAGACGCAGTGCGGCGAAGACGGCGAGCGTTTCGGCTTCTGCTTCGAAAACGGCGAGCTGAAAAAGGCTATGGACAGGATCGAAAGCAAAGGCGTGCGCATCGCCGGGCTCCACCTTCACAAAAGCTCAAAGACCCGCATGCCGGACATATACCGGGCCATTTCCGAAGCGTCTGTGGAGATCGCCCGGAAGTACAGTCTTAAGCTTTCATACGTAGATATCGGAGGCGGTTTTTTCGGCGGGCTCGAATCTAAGCCTCAGTTTCCCGAGTATTTTGATATGGTTGCGGGCATACTGCGGCAGCAGTTCAGCCCGGAGGAGACGGCGCTGATCGTCGAGCCTGGCATGGCTCTGATATGCGCCCCGGTCGATTACGTCACGACTGTCACCGATGTGAAGAGGACTGCCAGAAACACGTTCGTCGTAACTGACGGAAGCCGCACCCAGATAGACCCTCTGATGACAAAGACTTCATATTTTCACGAGCTGGTCATGGATCCGGGCCGTATCAGAAGGACTCTGGACAGGCAGATAATAACGGGTTTCACCTGCATGGAACACGACCGTCTGTTCGAACTTAAGGACGCTGAAGAGCTGCTTCCCGGGGACCGCATCGTCTATCATAAAGTCGGAGCCTATACCATGTGCCTTACTCCCTTATTCATCAAGTGGTTCCCGGATGTGTACCTGAAGGATGGGGAAGACCTTATAAAAGTGCGCAGCAGGTGGCGCACCGAAGAGTATACGTGCAGCATTTGCGGAGATAAAGAATGAATTTCCTTATTCTCGCCGCGGGAACGCGGAACAAGATAGTCCAGTATTTCAGGAGGACATTTGCCGGCATAGGCACCATCGTAGCCACTGATGCCAGCGCGCTCGGCCCTGCCGTTTATGACGCGGATAAATACTATATAGTTCCGCCGATAAACGCGGAAGGGTATATGGAGAGGATATTCGATATCTGCAGGAAGGAAAGGATAAGCGGCGTTCTCAGCCTCATCGATCCAGAGCTGTCCATGCTCGCCGAAAACGAAGAACGCTTCCGCGAGCTGGGCGTTACCGTCATCGGCAGTTCCTATGAGCTTTGCGAAATGTCCCTCGACAAGATGCAGATGTATAAATGGCTGTCTGCGCACGGGTATTGCTGCGCAAAGTCGTGGACCGACAAAGAGGCGTTTTACAGAGCCGCGGATGCCGGGGAAGTGTCTTACCCCGTGTTCGTAAAGCCGTTCAGAGGGTCGGCTTCCATTGGCATTTCAAAGGCTTTCGATAAAGAGACGGTCGATCTGCTCTTCTCGCACGAAGAGGGGCTGATGGTCCAGGAATACCTTGACGGTCAGGAGATAGGCGCGGACGTCTACATCGACATGATAAGCGGGGAAGTCGTTTCTATATTCACCAAGAAGAAGATCAAGATGCGGGCCGGTGAAACGGACAAGGCAGTCAGCTTCAAAGATCCGGCGCTGTTTGACTATATAGAGAAGTTCGTGCTCGAGGCCGGTTATAAGGGCCAGATCGATATCGACCTCTTTGAGATCGGCGGAAGGTATTACATAAGCGAAGTCAATCCGCGCTTCGGCGGCGGGTATCCCCACGCGTATGAAGCCGGCTGCGACCACATGAAGCTGATCCTGAACAATCTGAAGGGCAAGGCGAACAGCAGGCATATAGGTGCGTACGAAGAAGGCATCTACATGATGAAGTATAACGAGGTCATGATCAAAAAGGGATCATTATGAGCATGGTCCTTTCGAATAATACCATCGGTGTCTACATCCACGTTCCGTACTGTATAAGAAAATGCAGGTACTGCGATTTCGTGAGCTTTGAGAGGCCTCCTGAGGAGGGGTATTTCGCTGAACTGGCGGAAGATATAAAAGCCGCGGAAAATGCCAGTGTCAACGGAATCGAGCATTATGTAGACACTCTGTTTTTCGGCGGCGGAACGCCTTCGCTGGCAAGCAGGGCGCAGCTTGAGACTGTGCTTGGATCTGTGCGCGGAAGCTTTGAGATGGCGGACGGTGCGGAGGTCTCGATAGAGGTCAATCCGGAGACGGTCACGAAGCAGAAAGCTGCGGATCTGAAGGAACTTGGATTCACACGTGTAAGCATGGGCGTTCAGAGCTTCGACGACGCGGTGCTGAAGGCCATAGGCCGCATACATTCCGCGGAGCGCGCGCGGCAGGCGTTTAAGATACTGCGCGGCGCGGGCTTTGACAACATCAATCTCGATCTGATGTTCGGCCTTCCGCGGCAGTCAGCGGACGGAGCGCCTGGGGTCCAGGATCTCGGGATCTGGCAGGAGACTCTGGACGAGGCCATTGATCTCGGTCCGGAGCACATCTCTTTCTACAGCCTCCAGCTCGAGGAGGATACGCCGCTGTGGGCAGCCTACAGAAACGGAGCGGTCCGGCTTCCGTCGTGGGAGGAAAACCGCGCCATGTACCATCATGCTGTGGCAAAACTCCGTGAAAAAGGTTATAATCATTACGAGGTAAGCAACGCGGCAAAGCCCGGCTTTGAATGCCGTCACAACCTCAGGTACTGGAGCATGCAGCCTTACCTGGGCTTCGGCATTTCTGCGCACAGCTTCATGCCGGTGTTCTCGGAAGACGGAAGGTTTGCCGGCGGATACCGCGGGGAGGCGGACTGGAGCAAGGCGGATCCCTTTGACGGGCTCCAGAAGGAAAGCCTCACGGACCTTAAGGGGGACTTCATATTCACCCAGCTCCGCCTTATCCGCGGGCTGGATACCGGTTTTTACAGGCAGCTTTTCGGTACGGATCTCGCGGAGGAGTTCGCGGACCCCCTTGAAAAGCTCGCGTCTGAAGGCTTTATAACGGTTTCGGATGGCCGCGTCGTCCTCACGCCTTACGGCCTTGATAATACCAACCCGGTAATGCAGGAGCTGCTCTACGCGCTTCTCTGAAATACAGCACAGCTTCAAAAGCAGATGACGGGGCCGCCGGCCCCGGAAGGGAAAGACCATGGATAAAAAGTACGTAATGGCTCTCGACGAGGGCACCTCAAGCTGCAGATGCATACTTTTCGACCGCGAAGGCAACATGATGAGCGTCGCTCAGCGCTCCTTCAAGCAGATATATCCCAAGCCGGGCTGGGTGGAGCACAACGCCATGGAGATATGGGCGCGCCAGATGGGCGTAGCCGTAGAGGCCATGGAGAAGATAGCCGCCAAGGCTGAAGAGATAGCCGGCATAGGCATCACCGACCAGCGCGAGACCACCGTGGTCTGGGACAAAGCCACAGGCATCCCTGTCTGCAACGCCATAGTCTGGCAGTGCAGGCGCACCGCCGAATACTGCGATTCCCTCGTTGCCGCAGGCTATTCCGACAGGATCAGGGAAAAGACCGGCCTTCTGATCGACGCGTACTTTTCCGGAACCAAGCTCCGCTGGATACTCGAGAACGTCCCCGGCGTGCGTGAAAGGGCTGAAAAAGGCGAGCTCCTGTTCGGCACCATAGACACCTGGCTTATATGGAAGCTCACCGGCGGCAAGGTCCACGTAACGGACTATTCCAACGCCTCCCGCACCATGATGTTCAACATCCACACCCTCGAGTGGGACGACGAGATACTCAATATCCTTGGCATCCCGAAGTGCATGCTCCCCGAGCCGAAGCCCAGCTCCTGCGTTTACGGCAGCTCCGATCCTTCAATTTTCGGAGGCTCCATACCCGTATCCGGAGCAGCCGGAGACCAGCAGTGCGCCCTGTTCGGGCAGACCTGCTTCCTCCCCGGCGAGGTCAAGAACACCTACGGCACCGGCGGCTTCCTCCTGATGAACACAGGAGAAAAACCTGTCGTATCCAGAAACGGGCTGGTCACGACGATAGCCTGGGGCCTCAACGGCAAGGTCACTTACGCCCTCGAGGGCTCCATATTCGTAGCCGGCGCTGCCATCCAGTGGCTCCGCGACGAGATGGACTTCTTCGAGCACAGCTACCAGGTCAGCGAGCTGGCCTCCAAGGTCCCCGATACCGGCGGCGTCTTCATGGTCCCCGCGTTCGTAGGTCTTGGCGCCCCGTACTGGGACCCCTACGCCAGAGGCCTCATCACAGGCATCACCCGCGGCACCACCAGGGAGCACATAGCCCGCGCTGTCATAGAATCGCTCTCGTACCAGACCTGCGACGTACTGTCTGCCATGGAGCAGGACAGCGGCATAGAGCTTGCTTCCCTAAGGGTGGACGGCGGAGCCTCCGCCAACGACATGATAATGCAGATCCAGGCCGACATGATAGGCAAACCCGTCGTAAGGCCATCCTGCATCGAGACCACCGCCCTCGGCGCGGCCTACCTGGCCGGCCTTGCAACAGGTTTCTGGAACAGCACGGACGACATAGACCGCAACTGGAAGGTGGACCGCGAATTCAAGAGCGGTATCACCGAAGAAGACCGCAGATCCGCCCTCGAAGGCTGGCACCACGCCGTCCGCCAGGCCATGACGAAATAGACAGGTGCTGCAAATTTAAACGCGCCGCAGGAGCAGCTGTAAAAAACATGATAACAAAAACGCCCCTGTAACGGGGCGTTTTGCTGTGCTTTGATCATTACTGCGCGAACTGCTTCTTTCCTTCCTCGACGAGAGTGTCGATGACGGCCTTGTAGTTCTCGGAGCTGCCGCACTTCTGGGGGTGGCACCAGAAGACGACCATATTGTCGCGGAACTCGTCGTAGATATCGCGGGCGAACTTCTTTGCGCCTTCGATGTCGGCAGGAGCGACCTTCGGGTTGGCCAGAACGGAGAACTTGAACTGGTCCCCGTAGAGTTTTATGAGCTTGCGCTTGTCGCAGAGGCCCTGTCCCGGCCAGGTGTCTATGCCTGTGCTGATGAGGTTCGGGATGAGCTCTTCGATGAAGCCGCAGCTGTGCATCTCGACGATAAGTCCCATCCTGTGGCACTCGGAGACGAACCTGGTGAGGTGCGGAACTATCATCTTCTTGTGGACTGCCGGGGAGAAGAAGGCGGAGCGCTGGGTGCCCCAGTCGTCGTGGATCGTTACGTAGTCCGCGCCGAAGTACTTCTTGAAGTGCGCCGCGAAGTCGATGTAGTAATCCGTGAGCGCATCAAACAGCTCGTGGATGTCGTCCTCGTAGTCCTCCATGATCAGCTCCATGGCTGCTTCCTCAAACGAGAGCAGCGAAATGAGCCTTTCGAAATACCCGGTGAAGATGGTGAAAGCGAGGGCTTTGTCGGTGGTGATGAAGTCTTTGTTCTTCTTCGCGATGCCTTCCCAGTCGATCTCGGAAAGGTCGGGGATGGGCATCTTTTCCTTCCATTCGGAAACGTCGTCCAGTGTCGGCTTGATGCTGATGGAGCCGCCGGCAGTGGGCTCGTAGACCCAGTCTATGCCGAACCAGCCCGGACCGCCGCCGTTGTGCTTGTTGTCGAATGGCTCCTGCTGGTATACGAACGCTCTGGCTACGTATTCGCAGATCTCCTGGGGGTGGAAGGTCTTCCTGTCGGTAGCGACAGGCTTCCACTCGAATTTGCGGCCTTCATAGAACGCGTGCATATTCTCTTTCGGTGTCATGTTATCGTCCTTTCTGTGCGAAAAAAGACCATGCCGGGAAACGGCATGGCCCTTTGTTTTTTATGCTGCTCCGAACTGTTTTTTGCCTTCCTCAAGCAGTACCTTATAGATGGCCTCGGTGTTCTCCGGAGCGCCGCAGTCTCTTCCGTAAACCATGAAGAACACGTCTTTATCCCTGAATTTGTTGTAGATGTCCAGGGCGTACTCTTTGGCTCTTTCAACGGTTATGTCCTTTTCATCCTTCATGGACACGCGGACCATGAATTTGAACTGGTCTCCGTAGAGCTGCACCAGCTTGTACTTGTCGCAGAGGCCCTGTCCCGGCCAGGTGTCCATACCTGAACTGATGAGGTTCGGGATGAGCTCTTCGATGAAGCCGCAGCTGTGCATCTCGACCACAAGACCCATCTCGTGGCACGCGGAGACGAACCTGGTGAGGTGGGGGATTATCATCTTCTTGTGGACTGCCGGCGAGAAGAAAGCGGAGCGCTGAGTGCCCCAGTCGTCGTGGATCTGCACGAAATCAGCATTGAAGTACTTGCGGAAATGCTGCGCGAAATCGATGTAGAAATCCGTAAGGGCGGTGAAAAGCTCGTTGATGTCGTCCTCGTAGTCCTCCATGATCAGCTCCATGGCTGCTTCCTCGAACGAGAGCAGGGAGATGAGCCTCTCGAAATAGCCTGTGAAGATCGTGAATGTTATCGCTTTGTCCGTTTTGAGGTAATCCGCGTTCTTTTTGGCTATCCCTTCCCAGTCGATCTTGGTGAGGTCCGGGAACTCCATCTTGTCTTTCCATTCCGAAACGTCGTCCAGAATAGGTTTAAGGCTGATGGATCCGCCTGCGCCGGGTTCGTACTCCCATTCTATGTTGAACCAGCCCAGACCGCCTTTGGGCCCCTTGTAGGGCTCCTGCTGGAAGACGAAGGCTCTGGCTACATATTCGCTTATCTCCTCGGGGTGGAACGAGATCCTGTCCGAGGAAAGAGGCTTCCATTCGTATTTTCTGCCTTCAAAGAAAGCGTGGATGTTTTCCTTAGGTGTCATGTTTTACGGTCCTTTCTCTGCAGAAGGCTTTATGCGAACTGCTTCTTTCCTTCTTCTCTGAGAACGTTCTGGATGGCTTCGTACTTGTCTACGCCGCCGCACCTTCTGGCGCTGGTCCAGAAGCAGACGTCCTTATCCCTGAACTCGTTATAGATGTCGCGCGCGAAAGCTTCTGCTTCCTCGATGGTCTTGGCCTCGGTCTTGGGGTTTGCAAGGATGGAGAACTTGAACTGGTCGCCGTAGAGAGCGATGAGCTTCCTCTTGTCGCAGATGCCCTGTCCCGGCCAGGTGTCGATGCCGGTGCTGATGAGGTTCGGGATGAGCTCTTCAATGAAGCCGCAGCTGTGCATCTCTACGATGACTCCCATCTTGTGGCACTCGGTGACGAACCTGGTGAGGTGGGGGATTATCATCTTCTTGTGGACTGCCGGCGAGAAGAACGCGGAGCGCTGGGTGCCCCAGTCGTCGTGGATGGTGACGTAGTCAGCGTTGAAGTACTTCTTGAAGTGGGCGACGAAGTCGATATAGTAATCGGTGAGAGCGGTGAAAAGCTCCTGGATGTCGTCTTCGTAGTCTTCCATTATGAGCTCCATGGCTGCTTCCTCGAAGGACAGCAGGGAGATGAGCCTTTCGAAGTAACCGGTGAATACGGTGAAGGCTATGCACTTATCGGTATTGAGATACTTGGCGTTTCTCTTTGCGATGGCCTCCCAGTCGATCTCGGAAAGGTCGGGGATGGGCATCTTTTCCTTCCACTCGGAGACTTCGTCCAGTATCGGCTTGATGCTGATGGAGCCGCCTGCGGTGGGTTCATAGACCCAGTCTATGCCGAACCAGCCCGGGCCGCCGCCTTTGTGGGCGTTGTCGAACGGTTCCTGCTGCATGACGAAGGCTCTTGCGACGTACTCGCAGATCTCTTCCGGCTGGAAGCTGATCTTGTCTGTAGCTACGGGTTTCCACTCGTACTTTCCGCCTTCGAAGAATGCGTGTGTGTTTTCTCTTGGTGTCATAACTCTCTCCTCTTTTTATTCAAAAAACATTGATTCCATATACAGATCCGAGAATTCGGGTTCCTGTGCAAGGTTGATGCATTCGCACTTTATTGAGCCGGGCTCGAAGCTCTTGTCTGCCCCGAGGAGCATCATGATGGCTCCGGAAAGTGCCGCATTGCCTATGACTTCGGATGTCTGCCTGAACTCTTTGGGGAAGATGCCGACTTTCGCGGCGCTGTCCAGGTCTATGTAGGAGCCGAAGCCTCCGGCTATGTAAAGCGTTTTGACGTCCGAGGGCTTAAGGCCTTCCCTTGAGAGAAGGGTCTTGATGCCTCCGCATATGGCGCCTTTTGCGAGCTGGACCTGCCTTACGTCGTGAGGATCGAGGACTACGCCGGGTGCGAATTCGTAAGGATCCTCCATGGCGCCGGTCTCGTCTATGTCTTCGGTCTTGAGCAGTGTTGCGATGGCGTCCATGATGCCGCTGCCGCAGATGTGGGTGGGCGCGCAGTTTCCGATGACGGAGAACTGCACCTTGCCGTCCCCGTCCAGCCAGAGGTGGTCTATGGCGCCTTCGGCGGCGGGGCCTCCGCAGCTTATGCCTGTGCCTTCGAACGCGGGGCCGCAGGCGGTGGCGCAGCATACGAGCTCTCCTTTATTGAACAGCGATATCTCGCCGTTGGTGCCGAGGTCTATGAGCATGGCCGTCTCTCCCTTGGGGATGAGGCCGCTTGCTGTGATGGCTGTGTATATGTCCGCGCCCACGAATGCTCCGAAGCAGGGCGGGAGCATGGCGCCGTTTTCTTCAAATCCGAACAGGCAGTCCGCGATGAAAGGCGTATACGCAAGGGTGGTGGGCATGCGGCCGGTGTACAGGTAGAGCATGGTGGTGTTGCCTGTGACGACGGTCTTTTTG
>CAMYWZ010000015.1 GCA_947302945.1 uncultured Bacillota bacterium | reverse complement strand
GGCTTAGCGACTCATCTGTGCGTGTACTTATCTTTTATCGCATATGCTGTGAACAATGGCTATATCCCTGTAATTGACATGAAATCCTATCCTAATATTTATCAGGAAAAAGACGAGGAAGGCAAGGTCAATTCCTGGGAAAAATACTTCCTGCAGCCCATGGGGGTCGGGATCGAGGATATTCCTGAAGGCGCCAGGATTCGATACAGCTCACCGGTATTTCTTCCGCACAGGACGCCATTTATTACTTCATTAAACAACAAGGCTGAGTATACCCTGTACAGAAACATATTCAGAGATTTTATTCACCCAAATCATTCAGTTAATGACTATTTGAATAAAGAACTGGAGCTGATAGCCAATAAAAACGTGATCGGTGTTTTATACAGAGGCACAGATTATACAGCATTAAAACCGAAGGGGCACCCCGTTCAGCCGACAATAGAGGTATTAGCTGATAAAGTAAATGAATACATAGAAAAGTATAATTGTGATTCCATATACATTGCTACCGATGAGTATAGAGCAGAAGCTGTGTTCAGGGAAAAATGGAATGGAATGGTGATAACAAATCAAAGGAAATACTATGATGGCTTAGGCATCGATTATAAAACGACCGGTATTTCTGAAGTATCTTTTGACAGAAAAAATGATGCGTACCTCAAAGGATTGGAGTACTTATCATCAATAAACATATTGGCACACTGTAATTATTTTATTGGCGGAGGGTGCGCAGGAACATATGCAGCTGAGTTTATGGCAGCTGATGGTTTCATAGATGATCATGTATTCAATTTGGGCTTCTACTGATCATTTGGCAAAACCGCGGGCGAGGCGAAGAACCTCCGAACCATGACAATAAAACAGGCGGACCCTGATGGATCCGCCTTTTAAAATACTTCTTAAGCCTTCCCCTTCAGGGGAAGGTGGCGCAAAGCGCCGGATGAGGCCTCTGCGGTGCGATCAATACTTTCCGAGGGAACCGGAGAGCTTGTCGTTGGGGTTCTCTGCAAAACTGTAGTCCTTGCCGGGAAGGATGGCATTGAGCACCAGGCCGACGATGGAAGCGATGGCAAGACCGGAGAGGCTTACCGAACCGATCATAATGCTTCCCTTTGCGGAATACTCGATACCGATGCACAGGCAGAGTATGAGAGCTGCGATGATGACGTTCCTGCTCTTCTGGAAATCTACCTGGTTCTCAACAACGTTGCGGACTCCGATGGCTGCGATCATACCGTAGAGTATGATGGAAACGCCGCCGATCGTTGCTGCCGGCATTGCAGTGATTATTGCGGCAAACTTCGGGCAGAAGGAAAGGATTATCGCGAAGATCGCGGCAATGCGGATGACGAGCGGGTCAAACACTTTTGTGAGCGCAAGGACGCCTGTGTTCTCGCCGTAGGTGGTGTTTGCGGGAGCTCCGAATATGGCTGCGATAGTGGTGCCGACACCGTCTCCGATCAGTGTCCTGTGAAGGCCGGGGTCTGCGATGAGGTCTTTGCCTATCGTTCCGCCGATAGCGGAGATGTCGCCCACGTGCTCCATCATGGTAGCAACAGCCAGCGGAACTATGGTGATTATAGCGGATATGATGAGGCCGCTGTCAGCTCCGCCGAACAGGGCGAAGACTGTGTTTTCCTTGACTATGGGAAGGCCTATCCAGGCAGCTTCCTTAACAGCGGAGAAGTCTACGTTTCCGGTAACTGCGGCAACTATATAGGAAGCCAGAACACCGAGAAGGATGGGGATGATCTTGATCATGCCCTTGCCCCAGATGTTGCAGACTATGACGACAACTATGGCTACGAGCGCTATCCACCAGTTCTGGTTGCAGTTATCGATAGCGGAAGGTGCAAGGTGAAGTCCTACGCAGATGATTATCGGGCCGGTAACTATCGGCGGGAAGAAGCGCATTACTTTTCCGGCGCCTACTGCCTTGCATATGAGGGCAAGGACGAGGTAGAGAAGGCCGGCGCACGCAATGCCTACGCCTGCATACGGAAGACCCTCTGCCGCAGTCATTCCCTTGTTGACAGCCATTTCCTTAACAGCCGCGTAGCCGCCGAGGAAGGCGAAGGAAGAACCGAGGAATACAGGGACCTTTCCTTTTGTGACCAGGTGCATGAACAGCGTGGCTATTCCTGCAAACAGCAGCGTCGTGGAAACGCTCAGACCTGTGATGATGGGTACAAGTACTGTGGCTCCGAACATGGCGAACATGTGCTGGAGGCCGAGGACGAGCATCTTGCCTGTCCCGAGTGTTTTGGCGTCGTAGATCGCCTCTTCATTTTTACCCATTGTGATATCTCCTTTCACTTCGAGTACAGATTGACGCAAGTCTGCCCGTCGAATTCGGCGACCTGCACCGAGACTATCTCGTTTCTTGAGGTAGGCACGTTCTTGCCGACGTAATCAGCCCTTATGGGAAGCTCCCTGTGGCCTCTGTCGACAAGGACCGCGAGCTGAATCTGCGCAGGTCTTCCAAGGGCGCTGACAGCGTCGAGCGCAGCCCTGGCGGTGCGGCCTGTGTAGATGACGTCGTCCACGAGGATGACGATCTTGTCTTTTACGGGGAAACCGACTTTGGACTCGCTTACGTGAGGGACCGAATCCATCTCGGAAAGGTCGTCCCTGTAGAGGGTGATGTCCAGCTCTCCTACGGGGATCTCGGAACCTTCGATGGAAAGGATGTTCCTTGCGAGCTCTTTTGCCAGAGGAACGCCCCTGCGCCTGATGCCCAGGAAAACTATGCCTTCGGAGCCCTCGTTCTGCTCGAGGATCTCGTGGGACATGCGCTTGAGGGCGCGGTGCATGGCATCTTCAGTCATCAGCTGAGCCTTCGGTTTAAGATTAGTCTCCATAAAAAACCGCCTTGCCTACCGACAAGACGACCGCTCCGATGCATTCAGAATGCAGGTATATTGCTTCAATCTTGTCGGTATCTCTGTACCAACTTAAAGATTTATTATGACGCTATGATTGTAGCATCAAAGGGGTTTTCAGTCAAGAAAAACGCTCCTTTATGAGTGACGTTTTTTGTGCTTTTGGGCATAAAAAATCTCGCCTCGGAGCGCTGTTTTCCGAAAAAAAAACTTATTTCGCGTAAGGATTATGTCAACAGCGGAAGGGACATTTTTTTGTTCGCGAAAAGTTTTCAACAGGCGGAAAACCCTATGCAAAAACAAGCTTTTGCGGCTTTTTTCAAGTTTCTGCCAGCGCTTTTTTCACTGTTTTCCACCGGCTGCTGTGGAAAACTTTAAAACCCGGGAAGCCTTGAAATCACTGGTGTTTCACGAATTGCAAGTTTCGTCAACCCACAAGTTTTCCACAGAATGTTTTTTCCCTCGCAAAACCCTGTTAAAAAAATAAAATCCGTGAAAATCACTTATTTTTCGCGCGGGCGCGCTTTATTTTTTCTTTCTGCAAATCATGCACAAAAGCTCCTGTATGTGGTAAAATAGGACGGAAAGAACAGGGCAGAGGACAGGCATGAGGATCAACAAGTACATCGCTGCCTCCGGCATTGCCAGCCGCCGCAAGGCGGACGAGATGATAGCCGCCGGAAGAGTACGCGTAAACGGAGCTGTAATGACAAGCCCGGGCTGCGACATACAGCCGGGGGACGTCGTTATGGTGGACGGAAAACCCCTCCCCGCCGCGGAAAAGACCTGCTGGTACGCGCTCAACAAACCTGCCGGCTGCGTCACCACCTTAAGCGACGACAAAGGCCGCCCCACCGTCATGCAGTTCCTTGCTGACGTGGAAGTCCGGGTATACCCAGTAGGGCGCCTGGATTACGACACCTCGGGCCTTCTGCTCCTCACCAACGACGGAGATATGGCAAGCCGCATCGCGGATCCGAAACAGAAGATCAAAAAGACCTACATGGCCAGGATAGGCGGAAGGCTCACCAAAGAGCATCTTGCGGAGCTCAGAAACGGCATAGAGATAGAGCTTCCCGTAAAGAACGCCGAGAGCGGCGCCGTCAGAAAGTATAAGACAAAGCCGGCGGAGGTAAACGTCATAGAAGAGAACGCCTCCCAGAGCCTTGTCGAGATAACCATCAGCGAAGGGAAAAA
Source organism: uncultured Bacillota bacterium (assembly GCA_947302945.1). Classification (GTDB taxonomy): domain Bacteria; phylum Bacillota; class Clostridia; order Peptostreptococcales; family Anaerovoracaceae; genus RUG13409. The sequence goes on along the minus strand of CAMYWZ010000015.1, from coordinate 6,354 downwards.
CCGCCAGGTCAGGAGGATGTTCGCGGCCGCAGGCCACAGGGTCCTTCAGCTTGAGCGCACAGCCATAGGAAACATAAGGCTCGGAAGGACCAGACCGGGCACCTGCCGCCGTCTTACGGACGCGGAGATCGAAGGACTCAAGAAACTGCTGATTTGAAGGAGGAAAATACAATGTCTTTCTTTGATACCCTGAAAAACCTTACATTCGGCACCATAAAGGCCATAAGCCAGACAGACACCGGAACGCCGCAGCTCCAGACCTGGGAGTTCCAATTCGATACGCTGCCGGAAAACCTCGAGCAGCTCCAGGCTCTCAACATCTGCGATCTGAAAAAGCCTCAGAACACGGCTGCCATGACGCTGCTGGCTCTCTGCGTGTTCCCGAAAAGCAAGGAGGAATGCTACCGCATGATAGAGTTCCTTAACGGCCCGACGGTCATGTCCCCAAGGGAGAAGCAGTTCCTGAATGACCGCTTCATGGACGGTCAGGGCTACGTTCCCTACTCCTACTTCGAAGGCTCCGTGCCCGAAAACAACTACACCCCGGACAAGCCCTACCGCCTCATCATCAGCGAGCAGGCAAACTCCCGGGACGACCTCAGCATAGGCTATCTCACCCTGTATTTCAAAAGCGGCGGCGCCGACAGCGCACGCCACGTGAAGCTCCGCAGAAAGGAATCCACCGGGGAGTGGTTCCTCTACGAGCAGTTCCTTATGGTAGGAGTAAGAAGGCCGGCATCCCAGGACCCCTGGGCTTAAACCCTCATACAGCCTTCGGTTTACATTTTAAAAGCCTTCCCTTTTGTTCGGGAAGGCTTTTTGATTTATCACATGTTACCTGTTTTTAAGCTCCTCGACTCTGGCGGCTATGGCGGGCTGGGCGTCCTCCATTATGTCCTTCCAGCCGTCCTCGTAGCAGAACGTGAGGTCGTCTATGTCCTCGGTCTGTATGCGGCGGACGTAGCCGTCCAGCATCCTGAAGTCCTTTTCGTAGCAGTGGAAGCTGTTCGCTCTGTGCGAATAGGTGCCGACCGGTACTCCGAGCTGGTCGGCAAAGCGCTTCTGCAGCATTATAAGGGCGAAAGCGTTCATATAAGTGGCTTTGCAGGCATCGTTGCTGCGGAACATCACCACGCAGTCCAGCTTTCCGTTCCTGATGAAGTACTGTATGTGCTGAAGGCATGCAGGATCGTCGGAGGCCGAATCCTTCCTCCAGTCCCTGATCAGAAGCACGGCGCGGCGGCTTGAGGGGTTGCGCTTAAGATCCTCTACGATGAATGGGAACTGTTCCGCCATCCTTTCGTGATAGGTATAAGCCCACTTTCCGGCCTGCACTTCAAAATCCAGGATGCCGTCCAGCATCTCCTGGCGGTACTGCTCCAGCTCCTCGGGGCCGCCTATGAAAAGCTTGCTTATCATGGGCTCGGCAAGGGGCTCGGCCACCTGGAAGGTCATGGACAGCTCCTTCTGGGTGGTGTTCCAGTCCGCGCAGTCCGAGACTTCACCCTGGGTAGACAGGGCCTCGAGCGCCTTGTGGTATGCCTCCGGCAGCGTCTGTCGGCCCGTCTGTTCCGTCGCTGCCGACGGAGAAAACGTCTGTCCGAATACCAGTACTTCTTTCATGTTTATCTCCTAGTCGTTAGCTTTGTATGCGCGAAGCCTTTCGCGAAGCATGCAGATGAGCATCTCCCTGGCTATGCTGTTGTACGCGCCTTCCGGGATGATTATGTCCGCGAACTTCTTCGAGGGCTCCACGTAGGTGTCGTGGGCGGGCTTGTCGTCCGTGATGTACTGCTCGATGAAATCGTCGAGGCTCAGCTTGTTCTGGGCGACCTGGGTGTGTATGCGCCTCATGATGCGCACATCGGCATCGATGTCCACGTAGACCTTGATGTCTATGAGGTCCCTGATTTCGGGGATGGCAAACAGCAGCTCGCCGTTGAGAATGATTATGGGCTTGGTCTTGATCGTTACCCACGGGCGGTCCTCATCGCTGAACGACGAGAATCCGTAGATCGGGAACGGCGAATCCTTTCCGGACTTGAGCTCCGAAACACAGCGGACCATGAGGTCTATATTGAACTCGTCCGGGGCGTTCGGGATGATCAGCATGCCTTCCGCGATAGATTCCGGCTGATACTTTCTGAAGTGGTCCATGTAGATGATCGTGGCGTCGTCTCCGAACTCCTTTTCGATCCTGGCTGCGAGGGTGCTTTTTCCGCCGCCTATGCCTCCTGCGAACCCTATGACTATGCTTTCCTTTTCCATCTTGTCCTCCTGCGCTTACTGTCTGTACTGTTATCTCTTGCTGTCTGTGTTACATCAGTATATCGAAAACCAGCGGGCGGGCTTTGGGGGCTGAGGATGCAAACTCCGTGGCCGAAAGCATCATTTCCGCTGCTTTTTCAAGCATTTCAGGCTTTTCCGTGGTGTAAAGCTCCGCTATGGCGTCCCCTTTTCTGACTGCGTCCCCGGTCTTTTTCTGAAGGATGAAGCCGGCTGTCATGTCTATCTTGTCTTCCATGGTGCTGCGTCCGGCGCCGAGGATGAGGCTGACTTCGCCGTACTTTTCGGTATCGACGCGGCTTATGAAGCCGTCCTTCGGCGAGAGGACTTTGAGGCTGTGCTTTGCCTTGGGGAAGAGGTCTGTATCGTATATCCAGGCAGGGTCTCCGCCCTGGGCTTTGACCATTTCAGCAAGGGTCTTCAGGGCCCGGCCGCTGGATACAGCTTCCTCCGCGAGGGCACGGCACTCTTCAAGGCTGCCTTTTCCTGCGAGGTGGAGCATGTGGGAGCTGAGCACGTAGCAGAGCTCTCTGAAGTCCTCCGGGCTGCCGCCCTTAAGCATATCCACGGCTTCCGCCACCTCAAGAGAGTTTCCGACCGCTCTTCCGAGGGGCCTGTCCATGTCTGTGACTACAGCCGTGACCTTCTTGCCTGCGAGCCGGCCGACTCCGGCCATGACCTGCGCCAGTTCTTTCGCGTCCTCGAGGCTGTGCATGAAGGCTCCGCTGCCGGTCTTGACGTCCAGGACTATGCAGTCGTCGTTTGCGGCGAGCTTCTTGCCCATGATGCTCGAAGCGATGAGGGGCATGCTGTCCACGCAGGCCGTGACGTCCCTGAGGGCGTAGAGTTTCTTGTCCAGGGGAGCGAAATCGCCGCTCTGTCCTATGATCGAGACGCCGACCTTGCGTACGGTGTCCGCGAACTCTTCGGTGGAGAGGTCCGTGCGGTAGCCCTCTATGGCCTCGAGCTTGTCTACAGTGCCGCCTGTGTGCCCCAGGCCTCTGCCGGAGATCTTGGCGACCTTGATGCCGCAGGCCGCGGCTATGGGAGCCACGGCAAGGCTGGTCTTGTCCCCTACGCCGCCGGTGGAATGCTTGTCCACGCGTATGCCGCCGACGTCGAGCCTGAGGATGTCCCCGGAATCTCTGATCGCAAGGGTGAGAGCCGTAGTCTCCTCCACGTCCATGCCTTTGTAGAATATGGCCATGCAGAGAGCCGCCGCCTGATAGTCGGGTATCTGCCCGCTGACATAGCCTTTGCCGAACCAGCGTATCTCTTCTTCCGTGAGCTTGCCGCCGTCGCGCTTCTTTTTTATGATGTCGTACATCCTCATGGGGCTTCCTCCATTTCGGGGGCGATGCCGAGAAGGCCGCGTTCCATTTCCTTTACGATGCTGACGATGCGGCTGGTGCCGAGCCTGTCCGCACCGAGCTCGATGAAGACCTCCGCGTCCTTGAGGCTTGAAATGCCGCCCGCGGCCTTGACCTTCACGCCCGGGCCGACGTTTGCCTTAAGAAGCTCCACGTCTTCCGGGGTGGCTCCGCCGGCAGAAAAACCTGTTGATGTCTTGATGAAGTCCGCGCCGGCGTCCGTTACGAGGCCGCATGCGCGTATCTTTTCCTCCTCGGTAAGGAGGCAGGTCTCGATGATGACTTTGAGCACCCTGCCCTCGCAGGCCTGCTTTACGAGCTTGATCTCGTCCCGGACGTAGTCGTCTGCGCCTGACTTGAGCGCGCCGACGTTGATGACCATATCGATCTCGTCCGCGCCGTTTTTTACGGCGTCCGCGGCTTCGTAAGCCTTGGCCATGGCCGTGCTGTAGCCGTTGGGGAAGCCCACGACCGTGCAGATGGGGATCCTGCCGCGCACGTAATCCTTAGCCCTCCTGACGTAGGCCGGAGGGATGCAGACCGTGGCGGTGTGGAACCTGATACCGTCGTCGCACAGGGCTCTGACGTCCGCCCAGACCGCGTCCGGCTTTAGAAGCGTGTGGTCGCATTTTGCGAGTATTTCCGAGATCTCCATGGTATTGAGCCCTCCTTAGCGTCACCCGCAGCAGGGTTTTATAGTTTGAATGCCAGCGGCAGTATTTCTGAAAGGGTGTAAGTTTTGCAATCGGAAGGCGTTTTGGCCAGGATGATCAGAAAGTCCGGGCCGCAGAACTCCGCCATGACCTGGCGGCAGACGCCGCAGGGCGGACAGTAGTCGTCCGGAACCTCGCCCGCGCCGCCGGCGACGGCTATCGCCTTAAACTCGCGGCAGCCTTCGGAAACGGCTTTGGCAAAAGCCACGCGCTCCGCGCAGATGGACGGCGAATAAGCGCCGTTCTCTATGTTGCAGCCGGTGAAGACCTGGCCATCCTTTGCGAGCAGCGCCGCTCCGACCCTGAAACGCGAATACGGCGCGTACGAAATCTCCCGCGCCTCCAGAGCCTGCGAGCAAAGCAGCTCAAGCTGTTTTTTGCTGATCTCAGCCACAATAAAACCTCCCGGATGGTATCCCTCAATTTATTATACCATCTTTTGCCGTGGTGTGGATTATGTGAATAAATTAACAGGACAACAAGGGACGGCACCAGGAGAACCGTCCCTAAAAGTGCGGCTACATGCCTTCGATCATGTAGTTGAGCCATTTGCCGGAGCGGAAGCGGCGGACGAGGATGAAGATCTTGATGACGCTTTCGACCTGGGTCATCAGGACGACGGCAGCGATGGGCAGTTTGAGCCACATAGCGCCTATGAAGGCCAAAGGAACGCTGGTGAGCCACATGATGAGGATCTCGGTGAGCGCCGCGAAACGGGTGTCGCCGCCGGCACGCAGAAGCCCGGAGACCAGCACGCCGTTGATCAGGTAGATGGGGCAGAATACCGCGTTGATGTAGAACAGCTGCTGGGCTATGGCATAGCCCTCGGGGCTGAGTGTGAAGAGCTTTATTATGAAGCGGCTGAAGACGCCTATCATCACGCCGGCAGCGATGCCGAAAATGACGCAGAGCCGCAGCAGTTTTTTGGCGATGTCGAGGGCTTCGGAACGCTTGCCCTCCCCAATTTTGGCGCCGACAAGGATCAAAGAAGCGTCACCTAAGCTGAACATGCACATCAGGAAGATGCCCATGACTATGTGCGCCGCCGAATAGGCCGCGTAGGAAACGGTATTGATGTGGCCGTAGGCCGCCGCCATGGCGGAGTTGGCGCCGCTCCAGAGGGTCTCGTTGAGCGTAGTGAACATGGAGTTCTTGTAGACGCGGACCGCAAAGCTTTTGTCAAAGGCGAAAAACTCGCGCAGCGGGCCTTTTAAGGGGTTCTTTCTGATGAAGACCATGATGAGCATCATGGTGAACTCGAAGATCCTGGCAATGACCGTGGCAAGGGCAGCGCCCTTCACCTCGAGCCTTGGGAAGCCGAACTTGCCGAAGATCAGAAGGTAGTTGAAAACAACGTCCGTGACGAAAGCCCCGGCGGAGATGTACATGGGGATGCGGGTCTGCTGCGTGGTCCTCAGCGAGGTCGACATGGGCTGGATCAGCCCTATCAGAAGGAAGTTGACGGAGGCCGTCTTAAGGTAGTCCACGCCGAGCTCTATCGTTAAGGGGTCCGCCGTGTAAAGCGTGATGATCTGCCTCGGGAAGAAGCTGGTCAGCAGGAAAAACAGCAGGCTCAGGCCAAAAGTGTTGACCGAAGCAAATCCCATGACCTTCCTGATGCTTTTGGTATCGCCGGCGCCCCAGAACTGCGTCAGAAATGTGGAACCGCCGGTGCAGAAGCCGAAGATCATCATCCACTGGATGTTGAAAAGCTGCACGCCGATGTTGACCGCGGAAAGCGCGGTCTCGGAAAGGCTGCTGACCATCATATTGTCCAGGAGCGTCAGGGAGCTGCTTATCAGCCCCTGCAGCGCTACCGGGACCGCGATCATCGCGACTTTTCTGTAAAACTGCCTGTTATCCATTCACTGAATCATTTTCGCACCTAAGGGACGGTCCTTTTGGTGCCGGGTTGTCATCCTGAGCGAAGCGAAGGATCTTGCATACAATACAGAATGTATGGATTCTTCGTCGCTGCGCTCCTC
>CAMYWZ010000014.1 GCA_947302945.1 uncultured Bacillota bacterium | reverse complement strand
CGCGCTCGGCTGAGATCTGTTAGTATTGCCTGAGTCATCTGTGACTTAAAGGCAAACAGCTGGCTAAGTCACATAAAAAAGCCCAAAATCATGTGACTTAAGCGCAAAAAACTATCCAGGTCACACAAAAATGCCGAAAAACGTGTGACCTATAAAGGAAAAGCCATCTTGGGCACAGCAGGTTCGATTCGGCACCGAGGAGAACCGTCCCTGATGGTGCCGTCAAAAAAGGGGTTGACCGGGCGGAGGGAGTGCTGTATAATTGCTCTAATCATTAACAGAGGCGCGGTGCGTCAAGAGTAGCAGCTGCAGGAAAGCTTCCCGCCGGAAGCGCAGCTTTGCGAAAGGGGCCGCCGCCGAAGGCATCCTATGCGTAAGGGGTGCCTGGGCAGACGGGGAACACCCGGCTGACTGTCGCTTAGGCGGAGAGCTGTTACGATCGCGCGGGCTGCACCACACATATCATGCCCCCGCGCATCAAGCACCGGCCGGCACAACGCACGGCTTGTTTTTTTACCTCCCGCCCTTTCACCAAAAGCGTAAAGGAAAGCTGCCCATCCGCAGAGGAGACAAAAGAAAGCAGCATCCGATCCGCAAGAGAAAAGGAGAAGAACCGAAATGAAGAAAGTTATTTTCAGAGGAGTCGCCACTGCACTCATCACGCCGACCACAGAAAAAGGCGTTGATTTCGACGCGTTCGAAAGACTCATCAACTGGCAGATAGAAGAAGGCGTGCAGGCTCTCGTAATCTGCGGCACCACAGGCGAAGGCCCCACCCTCACGGACGAGGAGCACAGGGAAGTCTTCCGCAAGGCCATGGATTTCGCCGCAGGGCGCGTAGCCATGATAGCCGGCACCGGCTCCAACGACACGGCTTACGCCATAGACCTCACAAAGTGCGCGGCAGACCTGGGCTACGACGCAGGCCTTCTGGTAACCCCGTACTACAACAAGACCACCCAGAGGGGCCTCATCGCGATGTACACAGCCATCGCCGACAGCTCTCCCCTGCCTGAGATACTCTACAACGTCCCCGGCCGCACAGGCATCAACATCGAGCCCGCCACCTACGCCGCCCTCGCCGACCACCCGAATATCGTCGGCATCAAGGAAGCCAACGGCAACATGGCAAAGATCGTCGAGACCGCAGCCCTCTGCGGCGACAGGCTCTGCATCTGGTCGGGCGAAGACGGCATGATCACACCTATGCTCGCCATGGGCGGAGACGGAGTCATTTCCGTGCTCTCCAACATACTTCCCAGGAAGACCGTCGAGCTCTGCCAGAGCTTCTTCGACGGAGACGTTGCCAGGAGCGCCGCACTCCAGTGCGACATGCTGCCCCTGATCAACGCCCTCTTCTGCGAGACCAACCCCATCCCCGTCAAGGCAGCTCTTGCCGCCATGGGATTCTGCGAGAACTACCTCAGGCTGCCGCTCGTTCCTATGGAAGAAGGCCACAGGCAGCACATGCTCGAGCTCATGCGTCAGCAGGGCCTGAACGTCTGATCCCGCTTAGCCGGACCCAGTAAAACAAGGGAGACACACAATGGAAATCATACTTCACGGAAGCACGGGAGCCATGGGCAGAGCCGTCACGGAGATAGTCTCCGGCGGAAAGCACAGCATAGCGGCCTTCGTCAGCCCCGAATACCCGGAGAATGCCGGCAGGCAGTACGTAAAGATCTCAGACTTCAACGGCAAGGCGGACTGCATAGTGGACTTTTCCAGCCACTTCGCAGCCAAGGACCTTACCGACTACGCGGCGCAGCGCGGCATCCCCCTCGTGATCGCCACCACAGGCTACACCGAAGAAGAGATGGACATGGTGCGCGAGTGCGCCAAAAAGGTGCCGGTGTTCATGTCCTCCAACATGTCGCTCGGCGTTGCCGCGGTCTCTGACCTCGCGAAAAGAGCCGCCGCCCTCTTCCCCGGAGCGGACATCGAGATAGTCGAATACCATCACAACAGGAAGGCCGACGCCCCCAGCGGCACCGCCCTGATGCTCGCCAACTCCATCAAGGAAGTCCGTCCGAACGCGAATATAGTCACCGGACGCAGCGGCTACGGCAAGAGGCAGCCGGAAGACATAGGCATCAGCGCCGTCAGGCTCGGAAACGAAGTAGGCACTCACGAGGTCTACATCGCTACGCAGTCGCAGGTCATAACCATCTCGCACAGAGCCCAGAGCCGCAGCCTGTTCGCTGAAGGCGCCATCTCAGCGGCAGAGTTCCTCATCGGAAAGCCAGCAGGCTTCTACGGAATGAAGGACCTGATCGGCTGACGCGCAAAGCGCCCGGCCTCATAGCAGCGCATCCGCGCAAAGCCCAAAAAATAGCCGTTTTCACGCATTAAAAAACCCGGACGAGCAATTTATCGTCCGGGTATTGTTTTGCCTCTGAAACGGGCTGAAAACGGCCTTAAAACGCATCTCAGCCGCGCCTTTCGCCAAAGCCCGCGCTATTTGCTGCCAAGCTGCGAGCTTTCGTGCTTTTTGATGGCGTCCAGCCTCTTCTTGCGGGCCTCCATCCTGGGGACCGCGAAGTTCTCCACGACGTAGACCAGTATGGCCGCGATGGGTATCGACAGGAAGATGCCGACTATTCCGAACATCCTGCCGATGATGATGATCGCTATGATTATCAACACGCCGGGAACGTTGAGAGCATCTCCGAAGAGCCTGGGCTTGAGCCAGTAGCCATCTATCGTCTGCAGTATGAAGGTGAAGACCAGGAACCAGAACGCTGTGGAAGGACTGGCCAGAAGGAGTATGAGCCCGCCTATTATAGCGCCGACGACCGGACCGAAGGTAGGCACCAGGTTAGCCGTGCCCACAGCCGCCGACACCAGTATGGCATACGGCATGCCGCATATAGTCATGAAGATGTAATTAACTATTCCTACGATCAGGGCGTCTATAAGCTCGCAGCCTATGTATTTTGCGAAGATGGTGTTGAAGCGGTTTCCGACCGAGATGAAGTTGGTGTAGTGCTCCTCGCTGAACATCAGCTGCATGAACTTGTGTATCCAGCCGAGCATCCTCTCCTTATCCACAAGGAAGTAGATAGCCAGAATGAAGCCGATGACTGCGTTCATGGTACCGGAACCAATGCTGGAAGCCCGCCTGCCTAGTTCTCCTATGTTTCCGACGAGCAGATCCAGAGCACGGTTTAAAAGCTTTCCTTCGTTGTTGATCAGGTTCTGCAGGCTGTTGACTATGTCGTCCGAGGGGATATTAAGGCTGTCGACCCACTCCGTAAGGGAGATGAGGTAATCTTCCAGGTTGTTGACGAAGTTCATTACGCTGTCCACCATCTGCGGGATGATGCCGTACAGAAGCAGCGCCAGCAGCACGAGCAGCAGAATAATTGCCAGAGCGACCGACAGGCACCAGGAGAGCTTGCGCTTCTTGATCCATTTGAATATGGTCCTGTCGTTGATGCTTGCGAAAGGATTGAGGATGTAGGCTATGCCTGCGCCCACGAGCACAGGAGTGAGCACCCTGACTATCGTCTTTAAAGCGTCCCATACTATGCCTATATTGGAAAGCGCAACATAAAAGAGGACCACGACGCACGCGCCGAGCACCAGAGGTCCCCATTTTTCCTTCATTTCCTTCCAGTCTTTTCTCATTCCCCAAAAAGCTCCCTTTGCTTTATCTTTACATTACATTATAAACCAGAAACGAGCCTCATGAAAAGAGCAAAATACCAACTTTTCAGTCTTTTTTATTCCGCGGCGTCGTCTATCTTGCCGGTGTTTGCGGCATGGTTGAGCCATATCTTCATGCCCTGGATGGAGCGGTCTATTGAGTTGAGTTTTTCAAGTATGGCGTCGAAATCCCTGCGCTCGAAATCGTTCACCCTGCCGTCCACGGCTATGGCGATCAGCCTGTCCTTGTCCTCCTGCAGGGAGTTGAGCGAAGCTATGAGGTCTATTGTGATCTGCGGAAGGTCCTTAAGGCTTGCGGAAGGCGTGTATTTCATGCCTATTGGGCACTCGTGAGTGCAGTACCAGTTGCACAGCTCCGGGTTGCCGTAGCCCTGCTCCATGGTGAGGACCTCGTCGGGATGAGGCAGGCTCTTCTCGCTCTCTATCTTTTCTATGCGCTCCGGGCTCATGTAGGTCAGGAGCTCGCTTGCAGCCTCCCGGGTGAGGCCTCTGGCCTCGCGGGACAGCTGATAAATGTTCTTGTTTTCTCTTACGGATCTTTTACCCATGGTCTTCCCCCGTTACTGCTGATCCTTGGTTTTGCTTTTCTCTTTCTTATTCGCAGCCGCTTTTATGAGCAAGGCTATGATGACGCCGAGGAGCACTCCGCCAATGGCTATGCAGGCCATTGTCACGGGAGTGAGCGAGAAGCCGCCTGAAGGCTTTTCTGCCGGGCTGCCGCTGCCGCCGTTTTGGGCCGCGTTCGTGTTCTGGACGGCGTTCGTATTCGGCTCCGTGTTGGTGTTCGGCGCGGTGTTAGCAGACGCCTTGGGATCGGTCTGCGCGCCGGCAGCCTTAATGACATATCCGCAGTCGTCGCACTTGCCGTCGCCGTCGGAGTCGGAATGGAGCATCTTGGTCTCAGCCAGGTCTTCTCCGCAGCGGGTGCAGAAGCGCCAGTGGAACTGAAGATCGGACTTCCATTTCTCCGAGACCTCGTGCCCCAGAGGCGCTATTATAAGCTCTTCCTTGCTTGAGATCTCGAACACTTCGCCCGCGCTGCCCCTGAAGAGCTTGCCGCAGGTCTCGCAGTAGATGTAGGTATCGAGGCCCGGTTCGGTGCAGGTCGGTTCGACCGTCGGCACTTCAACAGGCGAGTGAGTGTGGTCTATCGCGTTAGCCAAAACCGTACCGCAGACCAGGCACAGCTGGGGCGAGCTTTCGGTAGCCGCGGGTCCGGGCGTATGCTCCGCCTTGGGACCGTAGGCAAGGCCGCAGATGTCGCACGCGGCAGCGTGAGTGCAGTCAGCCGTTCCGCCTGTGTGGGCCCCGAGAGTGCCTTCGATCGTAGCTCCGCATTCGCGGCGCTCGCAGACCTTATAGTGCTCGGAACCGTTGGACATCCAGGCCGAAACTCTGTGGCCTCTTGCCGGGATCACGCCCCAGTTCGGGTCGCTGATGGCTACCTTCGCCTGATAGTCCTCAAAATCCATGCCGCAGCTGCAGTGGTAATAAGTGAGTTTGCCGGGCTCGGTGCAGGTCGGGTTCTTCTGCGTGACCTTCTGGGGATCGTGAACGTGACTGAAGGTGTAGGTGACCCATATCACTTCGTTTGGATCCTGCTCGTACGCCCTGCTGACGTCCGCCTGCCTGCCGTTTACGTAGGCTTTAACGTTGGGAGTGCGGCCGTCCGACTGCAGCGGGAACATCATGCCGCTGTCCGCCTTCACCCAGAAGCGCACCTTGTACGTGTTTCCGGCAGTGAACTTGTCAGACGCGGTCATAAGAGACCCGTCCGCCTTCAGCCATTCCACGCTGTCGGCGCCGGGCATGATGGACGTCCCTATGTTATCGAACACAGGATCCCTGTCCGGGCTTGCCAGGGCGGAAGGCTCGGAAACGCTGATATATACGGACTCGACCTTTTCAAATATCCTGAGCGCGGATACGGGCACCCAGCCCACGTAGCCGCCCGCGACGACCTTCCTCCAGCTGCCGCTCTCCTGAAGGACCACTGCCCTGCTGCCGTTTGCCGCGTAGCCTATCGTTGCGGACTGGCTGTACTGGTCTGCCTTGATATCGAGGTTCTCCTTAGCCACGCCTTCGGCGGACCCGAGAGGTGTAAGGACGTCCACGACGAGAGTCCTGCTGTCTATGACTTCCATCCTCTGCCCGTTAACCCAGAGGACAAGATCGCCTCTGACCTGCACGGCTCCGCGCCCTGTCGTGTGAGGATAATAGGGGCCGTAGGCACTGTCATAAATGGTGGTTGAACCGCCGTCAGTGACGTAGTACTCGGTCTTTATCTCGACCTCGGATGCCGCGTACATGGGCGGAACGATGCCGTGCGATATGGACGGCATTATCCCCTGTCCTGCGAAGACTTCATAGTAAAGGACGTCTCCGGCCTGATCCTTGGCGGACCTGTTGCTTAATCCGAAGCTGGTGATGGCGACGCCGTCGCGCTCCAGATGCTTCAGCAGGTTCGAGTAACTGTATATGATCATGTTCTGGGAGTTGGAGTATTCCTTAGTGCCGTCAGACCACGTTACCTGGCAGCAGAAGCGCAGGTTTTCCCAGTCCTCGTTCGCAAAGCCGTCCGCGGTAATGAACTGAAAGTGATTGGTCCGGGTACCCTTGTACCGTTCGTTGTCCTCCAGGGGCAGCCATGTCCCGTCGTAGCCCACCCTGGCGCACCACTGGTAATCGATGATGTCCGGATCAGACTGGACCAGGATGTCGAACACGCCGGGGGCAAACACTACGGAATCGCTGGTCTCCATGATGAGCACGTCCCCGCGGCCTGCCGCGTAAACGGCGCCGCAGAGGCTTCCCAGGATCAAAGCTGTGCAGATGATAACTGCTGTGATGGCCTTCTTCATTGCGGATCTCCTCAAAACAGTTTTCTTTAAGTATATTACGCGCTGCCGGAATTACGCAAGCCCGGGTCTGCAGGGCTTTCCGGCCGCTTTTCTGTGAGCGGAATACAGTTCTTCCGTGGCAAGCGCCATCTTGGTGACGGCAAAATCGCTGCCCTTCGGGTATATGTACCAGGTGTCCTCCAGAGTGTTCAGGTCCACGCAGTCCCCGAACTTTCCGAGGTATTCGTACTCTATGTGGCAGGAGTAGAGGCTCGGGACGGGCTTTATCATTTCGAAGGGATCGCCGTCCGCATCCGTGCCGCGCACGGTAAAACCGTTCATGTCGTGGACCATGGTGCCCTCGCCCAGCCTTATGAACTTCTCCGCGTTCGGCAGTGTGTCCACTGTCACCTGAAGCTCGCCGCTGGAATAGGTGCCGGCTTCGACCTCTTTCCTGACGTTTGCTCTCTCCCACTCGTACCAGTCGGGGATGTGGGAGAATTCTGTGTTTCCGTCGTCAGCGGACAGTTCGGAAAGTTCCGACATAGTCCAGATTTTGCCGCAGGCCTTGCAGAAGAGCTTCGCGCCCTTTGAATCCATTTTGAATTCCGCGCCGCAGTACGGGCACTGGTAGAGCACCTTGTGAAGGCCCTCCGCCCTGCCCTCGTAAGGCGTCCTGATGCCCTTCTCCTTCTGCCATGCGAAGTCGTCGTACTGAAATGCTTCCACCAGGCGGCTGTTGATCTCATCCGTGTCCAGGCCCTTAAGCTCTTCCGGTGTGAAGAGCAGTCTGAATTCCGCCTCTATGGGCTTGACGCCGCGGTCGTGCAGGTTCCAGAACGGAGAGTTGACGTGGTGCCCGTGGCATATCAGCACCGCTACCGGAACGCCCAGCATCTTGCAGAGCTTGCCCAGAGATTCCGGAAGCACGGCCGTGGTTCCGCAGAGCGAATAACGCGCCTCCGGGTACACCATCGCGACGTCCCCGTTTTCTATGACCCGCTTGAGCTGGCGGACGAGCGTGACGTCATTCGTGAATTTGCGTTTACAAATGCAGCCTACGTTCCGCAGGAGTTTTTCGCGCCCGATAAAGCCGTCTATGGCGACCACATAGTTGGCGCGGGCCGGGAATATGGCCCTGGTGGCCACCTTAAAATCCATGAATGCGTTGTGGTTGCAGAGCATGAGGTAAGGCGGCTTAAGGCCTTCCGTACCGTCCCTGCGTATGATGCTGCCGTGCTTTGCGGTGTCCGGCCAGCTCAGCAGGAAAGTGAGCGGCCGCAGGTACCATTTGGTCCTGACCGGTGGTATCTTCATATCGAAGCGTGTAAAGTTCTGTGCCATGCTTTATACTCCTGGGATATGATCACTGGGTCGTGTTCTGCCGCGCCATGCAGCGCTGGCAGATGTCTCTTTTATGCGTGAACGGGAGAGGCCTTCCGCACACCTTGCAGGTGCGCATCCGCAGCTTCTCCTTTGAAAGTTTCTCCATTATGACTTCCGAGATGCGGTTCTTTTTCTTCGCGATCGTGTAGAGCTCGCCGGTATCCTTGCCGACGAAGGCGTCCGCAGAGTGGTAAAGAAGGTCGCAGAGTTTGAAGGCCTGCTCCAGGTCCTCGAGCGAATCCGTCTCTTTGGGCTCGGGGGGAAGAAGGCTCATGAAGTTCCTTGCCTTTCCCTTCTTTTCGGTCCTGAAGAGCTTGTACCAGACGTCCTTCAGATCCCTGTTGTTGTCGTCGAAGGGGAACATTACGAAGCGGTAGACGAGGGTCTTGTCGCCTGTCTCGCGCTCAAGCTCCTCGGCAAGGCCTATCTCTCTGGTAAGGTCCGCCACCTCGAAGCCCGGCTTGGCTTCTATCTCGCACCACTTGCGCATCAGCTGCGAAACGGTGCCTTCTATGCCTATCAGGGAGAACGGGAAGCCTATCCTGGCCTCCTTGATCTGCGGGAGCCTTGCGGTGAGGGCTTTCCTTACGAGCCGCTCGTCGTCTTCAGTGCTGACGAGACCTTCGTCAAACATGCCGTAACGCCCCGCCCTGCCGGAGATCTGCTTTATTTCGGAATAGTTAAGGTCCCTAAGCTCCGTTCCGTCGAACTTGGAGGTCTTGAGGAACACTATGCGCTTTATGGGAAGGTTGAGGCCCATGCCTATGGCATCGGTGGCCACGACTATGTCGGTGTCGTGAGCCATGTAGCGCTTGACCTCGTTGCGGCGGACGTCGTACGGGAGCGCTCCGTATATGACGCTGCAGCGGTAGCCGTTCCTTTGAAGCTCGCCCGCGACAGCGTGCACGTCCCGCCTTGAAAATACTATGAATGCCGTTCCGCGCTCCACCTTTTTGGGGAAGACTATGGGGCTTTCCTCCTCGTAGCGCAGAGGCACAAAGCGCTTGTGCCTTACGATCTCGAAGGTGTCGTCGCAGGCCCTGATTATGGACTTTACAGCCTCCTCGGCCTCCGGGGCGAGGCACACGTGGACGGTCCTTGCCTGTACGCCAAGAAGCGCCATGGTCCAGGAGCTTCCGCGCTGTGGGTCTGCTATCATCTGGGCCTCGTCTATGACGGCCACGTCGTACTGCTTGAGGAAGTCCAGCATCTCTATGGTGGAGGACTGCACCGAAGCGCGCGGCACCATCACCTCTTCCTCGCCGGTCTTGAGGCTGCACCAGCAGCCGGCCTCGTTGAGCTCTTCGTACTTTTCGTAGGCAAGGAGCCTTAAAGGCGCAAGATAGATGCCGCTTTCCGCCTTCTTAAGGGCTTCTATGGCGTCGTAGCTCTTGCCGCTGTTGGTGGGTCCTATGTGCAGGATGAAGTGCCGGAACGTGGCTCTCGCGAGCGGGAAAAGATCCGGATAGGTGCCCGGGATGGCGTCCAGAAGGCCGTTCTTGACCCTGGCCTCCTTCTCGAGCCTTGCCCTGCGGGACTCAAAAATGCCGGAATACGTGGGATTTTCGCTAAAGAGCCTTGTTATGCGCTCCCTGGAGAACCTCTCGCAGACCTCGGCAAGCTCCGCGTTGCCTATGTTTTTCTTGCCTTCGAGCGAGCCGCGTATCCTGCCCGCGTACGATGTCCCGAGCGCCTTATCCACCTGCGCCAGATAGTCCACGCCGGCCCGAAGATCCTTGTGCATGCTGCCAAGGACCAGACTGAGCACGTACTCCGAAGGCTTCTGCCCCTCCGGGAAGAGTATGGCCTTGGCCTTGTAAAAGTGCATGGTGTCCGTGCTGCGGGCCACGAAGCTGCCCACGTAGGACTCGAAATTGCGGTTGTTTATATACTCGTACGCGTAGTATTTGGTGTTGGTGGTGCGGAAGTACTCCGCCAAAGCATCCTCCATGGCGGAGGTTATGATCTGCCTGTCCTTTGCGATTTCGCCCTTGATGTCTATGAGCTCGATAAGGTCCCTGCACTCTTTTCTGATGAGGTTCCTGAGGTGGTTGCGCTTTTCGACGCTCTCCGAGACGAAGCTGCCGGAGACCAGGTCCTCGTAGCGCTTCCTGTCCTGCCCAAAAAGCTGCGACGGAAGCTGAAGGGCAAGCGCCGCCTGGTACTCCGTGGAAGCCGCGAGCTTTTCTTCAAAAAGTGTGCGGTACTCGTCCGTCTGCTCGATCTGCCTTACGACCTTGCGCTTGGGCATGTCGCTTCTGCCCGTGACGGCAAGCACAGTCCTGTTGTGCACCGACTGCCTGAGCGCTGCCAGCTTCTCCTCTTTCAGCTGCCTGAAAGCCGGATCGTCCGCGCTGCCGTCCGTCCTCTGCGCAAAAGCCTCCTGCTCCGCCCTCGCAGCCGCCTCAGCCTGTCTGTACTCCCCGACCAGCTCCGATATTCTGTTTATGCTTTCTGTGATAAGTTCATACATATTCAGTATATTGTATCATATATGATGTCCCTATTCAATTGACTGCCGGCCCGCTATGCGGTAAAATTGAGGCGACAGATATATTCAGGCCGCGGTTTTTGGCTGCAGCATTTTTCAGGAGGAATACCATGTACAAGCTTTGGAAAGCGCTCGATGAAGCGAAGAAACTCAAGTGGGTGGAGCTCTCCCACTCCCTCAACAACGACAGCCCTTACTGGGCGGGCATACCCGAAGGCAGCGTGGAGCTGGGAAAGACGGTCTTCGACTGGGGCAACCCCATGCTCGAGTGCCGCATCCAGACCTTCAAGTTCCCGGGGCAGTTCGGAACTCACATCGATTTCCCGGGGCACTTCATCAAGGGAGCTGAGCTGTCCGAAAAGTACGGCGTGGAGAACATGGCCTACCCGCTCTGCGTCATCGACATCACCGGCAAGGTGGCCAAGGACCCCACCTACGCTGCGACGGCCGAGGATAT
>CAMYWZ010000013.1 GCA_947302945.1 uncultured Bacillota bacterium | reverse complement strand
GCCTACGGCGACAAGCCGATAACAGTCATCGGCACCGGCGGCATGGCCTACATAATCAAGGACAATTCGGACTGCATCGACGTCCTCGACAGGATGCTCACCCTCGAGGGACTGCAGCTGATATACGAGAAGAACAAGCCCGAAAAGCAGCCGGAGAGCAAGTGATGCCGAAGTTTTTGGCAGCGGTGACAGCTTCGCCTCTGGTCCTGGCGCCGCTTGCGGGGATATCCGATTCGGTCATGAGGAGGATATGCCGCGCTAAGGGAGCCGCGCTCTCGTGCACCGAGATGGTCTCGGCCAAGGGGCTGTATTACAAAAGCCCCGGCTCGGAAGAGCTGCTCTTCATCCACCCGGACGAAGGCCCCGTGGGCATACAGATCTTCGGCAGTGAGCCGGAAATGATAGCCTTCGCGGCTGACCACCTTAAGGACAGGCCCAACGTCTTTTTAGACATCAACATGGGCTGCCCGGTGCCGAAAGTCGTTAAAAACGGCGAAGGCTCGGCAATGCTTCTGGATCCGGACGGCGCAGCAAGGTGCGTGGAGGCGGCTGCAAAGCACAGCGGCGGCAAGCCCGTAACGGTAAAGATGCGCGTGGGCTTTGAGGGAAAGGACCCGGTAAGCGCGTCGCGCGGGGGCGGAAACACCTACGACTACGTCTCCTTCGCGAAGAAGATGGAGGCGGCAGGCGCCTCGGCTATCACCGTCCACGGCCGCACCAGGGAGCAGTACTACAGCGGCAAAGCCGACTGGCAGGCCATAGCGGACATAGTCCGCGCGGTAAAGATCCCCGTCACAGGCAACGGAGACGTTGAAAGCGCGGAGGATGCCCGCCGGATGCTTCAGGCCACCGGCTGCAGCATGGTCATGATAGGCCGCGGAGCCCTCGGCAACCCCTGGGTCTTCAGCGAATGGGAGGACCCGAAAAGCGCAAAGCGCTTCCTCAGTTCAAAGCAGATCGCGGATCAGATAGAAGAGCACTTCAGGATGCTCATTGAGCTTAAGGGAGAGCACACCGCGGTCCTGGAGATGCGCAAGCACTTCGGCTGGTACACCAAAGGAGTGCGCGGAGCGGCAGAGCTTCGCAGAAAGGTCAACACAGCGCTGAGCGCTGATGAGATAACGGAATACATTAATGCGGCGTCGGAGCTTTCCTTCGGCCCGCGGGAATAAAAGAGGAGAAAAGCAATGGCAGAAGAAATTCTTTTTACACAGGAAGGTTATGACAAATTAGTCGCGCAGCACGACTACCTGGTTTCTGTAAGACGCCGCGAGGTCACCGAGCACCTGCAGGTCGCAAGGTCCTTCGGAGACCTTTCCGAGAACGCCGAATACGATGCCGCCAAGGAAGAGCAGGCCAAGCTGGAAGCTGATATCGAACAGCTCGACTATCAGATCCGCAACGCCCGCATCGTCACCGAAGAAGAGCTCAACCTGGGCAAGGTCAACCTGGGACTTACAGTCACCATCAAAGACCTGGCAACCAAGGAAATCTTCGATTACAAGATCGTCGGCATCACCGAGTCCGACCCGCTCGAGGGCCTCATTTCCAACGAGTCCCCGGTAGGCAAGGCTCTCATGGGCAAGACCAAGGGCGACAAGATCGAGGTCGTCATCGAGAGCAAAGACGCCGCCGAAGGCCAGACCCTCCGCTACCAGATCATGAACATCAAGAAGTAAGTGGTATAAATAATGAGTGACAATCAGAATCAGGCCCCTCAGCCGGACCTGTCGGAACAGACACAGATAAGGATGCAGAAGCTTGCGGACCTTCAGGCCGCAGGGCAGAACCCTTACGTCATAACAAAGTACCCTCAGGATGCGTTCTCGGCGGCTCTTAAGGAAGAATTCAAGGAGCTTCCGCCGGAGACTGACGGCGGCAAAAAGGTGCACCTTGCAGGGCGCCTAATGGCCAAGCGCGTCATGGGCAAGGCCAGCTTTGCCCACCTTCGCGACGACCAGGGCGACATCCAGCTCTACGTCCGACGCGATGAACTCGGCGACGAGCCCTACGCAGCCTTCAAAAAGCTGGACATAGGCGACGTCATCGGCGTCTTCGGCGAAGTCTTCCGTACGAAGACCGGCGAGCTTTCCGTGCGCGCCGAGGAGCTGGTGCTTCTCTCCAAGTGCCTGCACCCGCTGCCCGAAAAGTTCCACGGCCTCACAGACATAGAGCTCCGCTACCGCCAGCGCTACGTGGACCTCATGGTCAACCCGGAGGTCAAGGAGACCTTCAGAAAGCGCAGCGCCATACTCCGCGGCATCCGCAACTACATGGACAGCCTCGGCTATCTTGAGGTGGAGACCCCCATCCTCACGCCGTTTGAGATAGGCGCAGCCGCAAGGCCCTTCACCACACACCACAACACGCTTAACATGGACATGGTCCTGCGCATCGAGACGGAGCTTTACCTCAAGCGCCTAATCGTAGGAGGCATGGACCGCGTCTACGAGATAGGCCGCATTTTCCGCAACGAAGGCATGGACCCGCGCCACAACCCGGAGTTCACCTCCATCGAAATGTACCAGGCCTACACTAATTTGGACGGCATGATGGACCTCGTCGAAGGCCTCGTCAAGTACCTGGCCGACACCGTCTGCGGCACCCGCCAGATCAGCTACCAGGGCACCACCATCGACCTCGACAACTGGACCCGCATGTCCATGAAGGAAGCCGTCAAGAAGTACAGCGGCGTGGATTTCGACCTCGTAAAGACCGACGAGGAAGCCATAGAGCTCGCCAAAAAGTACAAGGTGGAGCTGCCCGAGGTGAAAACCATAGGCAACATCCTGCCCGAGTTCTTCGATGCCTTTGTGGAAGACAAGCTGGTGCAGCCGACCTTCATCTACGACTACCCGGTGGAGATCTCCCCGCTCGCCAAGCGCAAGCCGGACGATCCCGCGTTTACGGAGCGCTTCGAGTTCTTCATCAACTGCATGGAGTTCGGCAACGCGTTCTCCGAGCTCAACGACCCGATAGACCAGCGCGCCCGCTTCGAGCGCCAGGTCGCGGAGCGCAAAGCCGTGGAGCCCGCCGCCAAGTGCCAGGTGGACTACGACTTCATCAACGCCCTCGAGTACGGCATGCCTCCCACAGGCGGCCTGGGCATCGGCATCGACCGCCTCGTAATGCTCCTTACCGACTCCGCCAGCATCCGCGACGTCCTCCTCTTCCCCACCATGGCGCCTGAGGCCTAAGCCATTCGAGCTATTCGGGATAGATCCCTGTGGCACACAAAGCATACGACCTTCGGAAACATACTGTTCCGGGGGCTTTTTATTGGTATTTTTCAGAAAAGCCAAAGTTTTTTCAAAAAAGTTGATTTTCCATGTCGTATTTTGCCCTTCTGATTTGTATATATAGCAGAGGGGTTGAAATATGATATGTGGTGCGGCTGCAATCAGGTTGTGCTGTGGTATAATCGATGGCAAGGAGGATGTCGTTATTGCTGCCGCTGTATATTATGGCAATTGAAGACCCTCAGGTCAGAGAGGTGTTTGCCCAACTGTACAGGCTCTACGAGGAGTTCATGTACCAGACAGCCTTCTCTGTGCTGAAAAACAGTGCCGATGCGGAGGACGCTGTGCATCAGGTGTTTTTGAGGCTGCTCGAAAACGGGGCGGAGCCCGATCCGTCGGACGGAAGAATCAGGGCGTATCTGGGGATCGCGGCAAAGAACGCGGCGCTAAATCTTCGAAGAAAGTCGGAACAGACTGTCAGCCTGGACGAGAAATCTGAAAAGGCCATAGACCCGGGATTTGAGCCCCGGCTGGACACGGCCTCCGAAACCTGCGAGCTTCAGCAGGCGGTCTCGCAGCTGCCGGGAAAGTACAAAGAAGTTGTTATTCTTTATTACTATGAAGGGTATCGTATAAAGGAGATCGCAAAGATCACAGGCCAAAAGACATCTTCCGTCCAAAAGCGTCTGGAACGCGCAAGGCAGATGCTTAAAGAAAGCCTGGAAGAGGACGAAAGCTAAGGGGCGCTTAATAGAGTGACGACAATGACCAAAACCATTTTCATAGAAGAAGAGCTTAATGCCGCGGTATGCGCCTATGGCGATGCATGGTGCAGAGCCTGTCCGTCTCCGGATCCGGGGCACATGTTCTCCGAGCGCTATCTGGCCAGGAAGGAAAGCATACTCGCGCTGGCAAAGACACGCCAAAACAGGCGGCGGGTGCTCCACAGCGTCGCCTCGGTATTTATCGTGCTTGTATTGTCCCTCGGCATTATTGCAGCCGCAAGTCCAACAGCCCGTGCCGCAGTCTCGAACTGGCTTGCTGAAACGTACAATAAGCTCGTCAAATACGCTTTCACCCACAACGAGGACGATCACGCGTACCTCATATGTGCCCCTGAGAGCCTTCCGGAAGGCTTTGAATGCGTCGAAACTAAGAAAGAGGACGAATATACCATAAAAGTTTATAAAAACGCTGAAACAGGCGAGTATCTGCGTTTTGAGTACAGCAAGGCCACCGAGGCCATGAAGGCTGAAGTGGAAAAACAGAAAGCAGGTGCAGAACTTCTGGTCAGAGCAGGCGCCATTGAAAAATACTGCCTGGATTCCGGAGCCGCCCGCCGCGTCTTCTGGTACGACCCCCAACGCGAGCTGGTCTTCTTCGCAGACAGCAGCCTCAGCCGGGAGGCCCTTGCAGCCAGCCTTAAGACCATCAGCATCCGCCTGCCCCTGTACGAACCCGCTTCTCTGCCGGAAGGCTACGAGGAAGCAGAGCGCAAAGATGCCTACCCGTGGGTAAGCATCATCTGGCAAAACAGCGCGGAAAAGCAGCTGAAACTCGATTATCAGGACATGTCAGAGGCGGACGGTGTCTACGTCTGGAGCGGCGGAGACGAGGTCGTCTCGGAACCGGTCGATATAGGAGGCATCACCGGCACGTATTATCCGTCCAGCCTGCACGAGCCTGGCAGCGGCGTCGTCTGGATCGACGAGTCGCAGAACATCATATTCATAATCAACGCTGACGCGCTTGAAAAAGACGATCTCATCGCATTCGCACGCAGCATTACGTGCACAGAAACAGAATGGTAAAGCTGCCGGCATGCCCGGCAGATCTGTCAAAAGGTATAAAAGGGAAAGCAAGGGGAGGAGAATTGTAATGAAACTATCGCAAAAACTGATTGCACTGATCATGTCGGCAGTCATGCTGCTGGCACTCGCAGGATGCGTTGCGTCTGCCGAACCGGGAGCCGTCGCCAAGTCGGACATCGGTACAGAAGCTCTTGTGGATACGCCAACGCCGCAGGTGACCGATCCAGCAAGGATCATAAAAAGTGCCAGCGAATGGAATGCAGGCAGGACATATGCTGTGGCACAGGTTATAGATATTACAGGTGCAGAGGCCAATATAGGGTCTTTGGCAGAGGGGTTTCCGAAAGAAGGCATAGGCAGTGCGAAACTAACGTGCGAGGTGCTGGACATTTATAATTTCGCGCGACTTAAGGACGCAGCCGAAGCAGAAGACGCATCGTATCTGTATTTCACTGTTGGCGATTTTGAGTGGATAGGCGGCGGGTCGGCGGCGAAAAAACGCGAATCAAGGCAGGGCTCGCTGCGTGACAGCGATATAACAGAGGAGTATCTGACAGAACTAAAGAATAACGGGGCAAATGTTACTTACATGATCTATCTGGACTGGAATCACAAAGACACTGTCGGAATCGGTGACACAATACTAGTGTCAATTGACCCGCAGGTAAGCATCAATCCGAACAGTCAGGGAGATGCATATGCAATCGAAGACTCTAAGGTCTACAGAGCCGTTGTTGCTCCCTTCGCTGCGGATCATCTCCAGCCGCATATTGCTAAGTTCGTCGACGGCAAGCTTCAGCTTCCCGCAGAACTCAGCGGTGCATTCGAACTCGGCAGGCTCTATGACGACGCCGAACCGCAGCTCACAGGCATCAAAAACGGAGACTCTGTCGAGGACGTAGTCGCCTTCCTCAAGACTGTTGAGCAGGACATGGCACGGTACGAGGCGGAGAACACGCCGGAACCGGTCGTGGAGTCCGTAACCTTCGACCCGGAACCTGTTGGGCAGGAGAGCCCTGAACCGGAGCCCCGGGAAAACAGTGAAGGGCTTCAAAGTGCGGTCGGAGGAACGCTTGGCTGGTACAGCGCTGCATACCCGGACATGGTTTATTATGCTGACCACGCAGGAGGCATAGTGGTTATAGATGCCGGGAGCAATACACAAAACGTTTTAGAGAGCTCAGCCATAAGTGCGGATGAAATACTGCTAAAGGATGCGAACGGTGACTGCCTGCTTTCGATGACGTTTTCACTGAAAGAAGGGTCTGTTATAAACAGGATGGAGCTTGACGGATCCGGCAAGAGAGAGATCGTAAGGCTCCCTGATCACATACTTACTTATCTCAACAAGAACTCTATTTATACAAAAGGCAGCAAATTATATATCCAGCTCAAGAACACAAAGATTCAAGCAGAGAACGATGTATATGAACTCATGGAGATCGATGTGGATGCAGAAACGGCAAGGAAGCTTTACACCTTTGAACGCGGACAGGCCGTTATAGGCGGGTATGGAAACAGCCTTTTCCTGCGCACGGATCTGGGACGCATTCCGGATCCTGAAATAGAAGATTCCCTGATTCGGGAGAAATCGATGTTCACTCCGGTGATCAGATATCGATTCGATGCGTTTGACATTGAAACAGGGCAGATCACGGAGACTATGGAAGCAGTTGTTTCGAACATATGGTACTTTGGCGGTCACAATTGCCTGTCTTTGACATTAGAGAAAGGTGATTTGGTTGTTCACATTTATGATTGTACTGCAGGTACGGAAGCGCAGACAGCCATAGATGTTGTCCCGGAATTCCTCATGGATGAGCCGAACATAGGTACGACAAATTGGGTCATACCGGGAGAAGCGCTGGACGGAACGCACTTCACGCTCGGGTATTGTGAATTTGAAAAGGAAAACGGAGAATTCGCGACCGATGCGAGAGGACAGCTCATCGCCAAAGATCTGCATTACTGTATTGTGGATGCAAAAAACGGAACAGCGATCTCGCTTGATGACGTCTACGCGGATTCCGCGGTCAAGGTGCCGGCCGATGCGGTGGTGTTCGCCGAGACAGACACAACATTCTATTTCATGAGGACCATGGAACCATCGAAGATATATGCCGTCCCCAGACAGCAGATTCTCAGCGGGCACGTGACGGATGTAACGGTAATTCAGCAATAGTAACAGGCCATTCAGGCACAGGCAATCGGTGTGCTGACAGTGTATATAGTTAATATTGTTTATTAGTGCATATCCATGGATGAGCAAAAAACCGCAAAAATAGGGCTTCTGGTGTTTGCATTGACGCTTATCATTGCTGCTTTGGGGTTTATGATATGGCAGTCTTTCCGGTCGCCGATCAAGAAAATGCAGCCGGAGTACGGATTCTCGCTTGATGGGGTAAAAACTGCTATAGAGAGTTCGTATGTCGATTCTTCCTTCAGGGATAACTGGAGCATTTATGCCGTATCGGTAGAGGGTGAGCGTGCCGGCACGCTGTTCGACGATCAGGTGATGCAGGACGGGATACCCGATACTGTCAAGGCAGCTGTCAAGTCCAAGAACGCTTCTCTGAAGAAAAACGGAATAACACCGGTACTCACTATCGATCCAAAACATCAATACAAATACAAATTGGTTTTTCCTAAAGGCGGCAGCACTAAGCTCCATGTCATACTGGATGTGGACAAAGACCTGTATTACCTTATCAGAGGGATTTCCGTTTTTCCTTAGCGGAGGTGTTAAAAGTAAGGCCTAAGCCATTCGAGGACAGGTCCCGGTGGCTCACAACGTATAAAAGGGGCTCGTAAGGGCCTCTTTTTTGTGTTGAAAAGTTCAAAAGAGACTTGTAAGAGGCGGAAAAATGTGCTATATTTTTATTCAAGTAGATTTTATTAAAAACAATTTGAACAAAGTTGTTTTAAGCATGACAGGAGATCAGGATGTTTGTTGGCAGAAAGAAAGAATTAGAGGCGCTGGAAAGAGTATACAACAAAAAAGGTTTCGGCATGACTGTTGTGTATTGACGGCGAAGAGTAGGGAAATCAACGCTGATCAGAGAATTCATAAAAGGCAAAACTGCCATTTTTTATACGGCGACAAAAGTCGGGCCTGAAAAAAATGTGGAATTGTTTTCAAAACAGGTACTGGATGTTCTCGATCCGGCAATAAGCGGTGCGTCATTCTCATCTGTTGAGAGCATTCTGGATATTCTGACCAATAAGATCCGGGACAGAAAGGAAAAGATCGTTCTCGTGATCGATGAACTGCCATACTGGGCGGAGAAAGACGAGTCGCTGCTGTCAGTATTTCAAAAATACATAGACTCAGCATGGATGGACAAGGATCTGATGATGATCCTGTGCGGATCGGCTTTAAGCTTCATGGAAAAGAAGATCCTGAGCGAGAAAAGCCCGGTTTTTGGCAGGCGGGATTCGCAGATCAGGCTTGAGGCATTCAACTATAAGGAGGCCGCCCTGTTTGTTCCGGGTTATTCCGAGGAAGATAAGGCTTTGTGCTACGGTGTTACAGGAGGTGTCGCGAAGTATCTGTCTTTATTTGATGCAGCAAAAAGCCTTGATGAGAACATTATCAGCTTATTTTTCAGGCCTGATGGATACTTGTTTGATGAAACAAGAAACCTGCTGACGCAGGAATTTTCTGACGTAACGCTTGTAAACAACATAATAGAGCAGGTGGCCTCCGGCGTGAATACGCTGAACGAGATCGCTTTGAAAGTGCATGAAAATGCCACAAAAGTATTATATTCACTTGATAAACTCATTGAGATAGGGCTGATAGAAAGAAGGACCTGTATTACAGAGGAGAAGAACAGGAAAAAAACTCAATATGTATTAAAGGACCATATGTTTAAGTTTTGGTATAGATTTGTTCCAAAAGCCGTAAGCGTTATTGAGCTGGGGCAAGGGGATGTTTACTACGGGAAGATCGTAAAACCGCAGCTCCATGCTTATATGGGCAGTGTTTTTGAGGATATGTGCAGATACTATACGCTTGAACATGGCGTTAAGGGGGATTACGGTGTTTTCATAACTAAAACAGGATGTTGGTGGGGCGTTGAGCAGATGACAGACGACTCCGGAAAACAGTACAGACAGTCAGCAGACATAGATGTGGTTGGCATCGCGGAAGCTGAGAAGGCGGCAGTGACCGGCGAGTGCAAGTTTAAGAATGAAAAAGCAGACAAGGACACATACGACACGCTTGTGAGAAGGTCAAAACTGCTTTCAGGAAGCTATATCAATACAAAATACCTGATATTTTCCCTGAGCGGGTTTTCAAAGTGGTTTGATACAGCGGATCTGGCGGACACGATACTGGTTTCAATAAAGGACATGTATGAATGAAAGGGAGGGTGTGATGGCTGGTTTTGTTTACAATGATAAGGATACTGTGGCAAAGACCAAAGAGGGTATGCTGCGCGGCTTTAAGGCAGGCGGGGTATACCAGTTCCGGGGGATAAAGTACGCGGACGCGAGGCGCTTCGAGGCGCCGCAGCGCGTGAAGCCCTGGGAGGGCATCAAGGACGCCACGATATATGGCTACATCTGTCCAGGCGACAACCTTCCCCGCCAGCTCTACATGAGCGAGATCGACATGTTCCACCGCTACTGGGCTGAGTCCGAGCACTGCCAGTACCTGAACGTCTGGACCGCAAGCCTTGACAGAAAGGCAAAAAAGCCGGTCATGGTCTGGATACACGGCGGCGGCTACATCGACGGCTCTTCGATAGAGCTGGAAGTTTTCGACGGCTGCAGCCTTGTGAAGGCCCATGACGTGGTATTCGTGTCGCTCAACCACAGGCTGAACGTGCTGGGCTTTATGGACGCCTCGAACTTCGGGCCGCAGTACAAAAACAGCGCCAACGCGGGCCTTGCGGACATCGTCATGGCGCTCGAGTGGGTGAAGGACAACATCGCCTCCTTCGGCGGAGACCCGGACAACGTCACCATTTTCGGGCACAGCGGGGGCGGCGGCAAGGTTTCGGCGCTGATGCAGGTGCCGGCGGCCGAGGGGCTCTTCCACAAGGCAATAATCATGAGCGGCATCATCCCGGATGACAACATGCTTGTCGAGACAGACGTTCCGCCCACGCAGATCGTGGCGGAGATCGCAAAGGAGCTCGGCCTTCTCGATGCGGGCTTTGAGGCCGGGGCCGGCGGGGTCTCCCCGGAGCTTGCAGCGGCCTTTGAGCGCCTTCTGGTCTGCCCGGAAATTCCGCTCGAAAGGGCGGTGCGCAGAGCGTGCCGCAAGATAGTCGCGCGCGGCGGCAAGATAGGCTGGGGCCCGAAGAAGAACCACTGGTACATGGGCTTCGCGGCGGACAACCCGGTCACGGAGTTCTCGAAGAAGATCCCGGTCATGAACGGCAACGGCATCACAGAGTTCGGCATGCCGGACGGGCTGAAGGACCGCAGGTCCATGACAAAGGCGCAGAAGGAAGCCTACGTAAAAGGCCTTCTGGGCGAGGAAAACGGCTCGAAACTTTTGCAACTGTTCCGCAGTGCATACCCGAATGTAAGCGAAGTCTACGCTCCGGCCTACGACACCTTCTTCCGCTGGGACACGCTTCGCTACTTAAAAGCCAAAAGCGCCGCATCCACGGCGCCGGTCTATTCATACATCATGGCGCTCGAATCCGATTTTAACGGCGGGACCATCTCCTGCCACGGAAGCGAGCTGCCGTACGCGTTCCACAACACGGCTCTGGTGCCCTCGACGCAGACCGGCGGCGGAAGGGTCACAAAACGGCTCGAAAGGCAGATCAGCGGAGCCTTTGCAGCCTTCGCAAAGACCGGAGACCCCAACATTCCGGAGCTTCCTTATTGGCCGCCCTGCAAGGACGGCCACATCACGAACATGGTCTTCGACCGCAAATGCGCTGTATATACCGACAACGAGCAGGTGCTGCAGGAATGCATAAGAGAGGTCATCCCGGCCACAGTCATCGATTTCTTCGGCCCTGAGACTGAGCCAGAGCGCTGGCTGTACTGAGCAAACATGAGCCATTCGGGGATAGGTTCCGGTGGCTTAAACTCTGGGTAAACTGTAGAGACTGTCCTATAGTCCGCACCAAAAGGACCGTCCCTCTGGTGCGGGCAAAGCAAAACCCCGGAAGGCATGAACTGACCCCAAAAGGTTAGACAAAAGACGGGCCACGCAATTAAGCGACTTTA
>CAMYWZ010000012.1 GCA_947302945.1 uncultured Bacillota bacterium | reverse complement strand
TCAAGGCATCCATCCACTGGCTTTCACTTAGGCGAAAGCCAGCGGTCCCCCTTAACGTCACCCGAGTCAGGGATGCGGCTAAAGCGTATTTATCAGGCGATTTTGCCCCAAAACCGGGAAAATTCCGGGAAGTTCTCCCGGTGCTGCACCACAGGGACGGTTCTCCCGGTGCCGCAGATAGAAACCGGGACAAAGGATGAAAGCATCCTTGACAAATATAATGCTTGACTGAAAACGAGCAAACGTTGATAATGTTAGAAAATGCCTGAAAGGAAGGATGTAAGATGATTTCGAAGAAGATGGCAGCTGCGCTGGAAAGCGGCATATGCATAAGAGATATTTTTGAAGAGGGAAAGAAACTCGCAGCCGTATACGGAGCGAAGAACATATTCAATTTCACGATAGGAAACCCCAGCATCGAGCCGCCGGAGATCGTCACGCAGGCGTTCATAAAACATGCGCAGACCAAGCCGGGGCTTAAAGTGCACGGCTATCCGGCAAACGTGGGCTTCCAGGACGTGCGCGAGTGCATCGCAGGCTACCTCAACAGATCTTACGGCACGAATTATGAATATCAGGGCATCATCATGACCGTAGGCGCGGCAAACGCCATGGTCTGTCTCTGCAACGTGCTTCTTGACAACGGGGACGAGGTGGTTACTTTCGCGCCGTATTTCTGGGAGTACAGAAACTACGTGGAGAACATGTACGGAAAGCTCGTACCTGCTCTCTGCAACATGGATACTCTCCAGCCTGATCCGGAGACCTTCCGCGCAGCATTCTCGCCGAGGACCAAGGCCGTCTTCATCAACACCCCGAACAACCCCACAGGCGCGGTCTACACTGAAGAATCGATAAAGGCAATAACTTCCATCATGGAGGAGAAGCAAAAGGAATACGGTCACCCGATCTACCTGATCTCCGACGAACCCTACAGGCTCTTGTCCTACGACAAACCGGTGCCTTACCTTACGAACTACTACAAGAACACCATAGTCGTTTATTCATACAGCAAGACGCTGTCCATCCCCGGAGAGCGCATCGGATACATTTCGATACTTCCGAATGTGGACGATTATCAGATGCTCCTTACAGGCATCAACGGCGCCATCAGGTACATGGGCATAGTCAATGCTCCATCGCTTCAGCAGAGAATACTGCTTGACTGCTATGACGCCTGCGTCGACATCTCGATATACAAGAAGACCCGCGACATACTCCACCAAGGTCTTAAGGACATAGGTTATAACGTCATTCATCCGGATGGGGCTTTCTACATGTTCATGCAGGCCCTCGAAGAGGACGACGTGGCGTTCTGCGAAAAGGCAAAGGAAGAGCGTCTCCTGTTCGCTCCGGGCACTGCTTTCTACGGTCCCGGCTGGGTAAGGATCTCGTATCCTGTTCCTGCGGAAGTCGCCGAAAGGAGCCTGCCGGCCTTCAAACGCCTTTATGACAAGTATCAGAAATAGAGGAGCAAGACCATGCTTTCAGAAAAAATGCGGAAGCTCCAGGGCGAGGTCGTCTGCATAAGGGACATTTTTGAGGAAGGCAAGAAGATGGCTGCTGTCTACGGCGCGGAGAACATCTTCAACTTCACCATAGGAAACCCCAGCGTAGACCCCCCAAAGGAAGTCATAGACGCTTTCGTAAAATACGCCCAGATGAAGCCTTACCAGGCTGTCCACGGATATCCTTCCAACGTCGGCTACCCGGAGGTAAGGCAGAGGATAGCTGATTACCTCAACAGGACTTACGGCACGAATTACGACTTCACCGGCATATTCATGACTGTCGGAGCCGGCACGGGCATCACCAGCATCTGCAACATGATACTCGACCCGGATGATGAAGTCATAACTTTCTCGCCGTTCTTCTGGGAGTACAAAAGCTACGTCGGCAACTTCCGCGGAAAGCTCGTGACTGCCCGCTGCAACATGCAGACGCTTCAGCCGGACCCTGTAACTTTCGAGGCCGCCTTCAGCCCCCGCACCAAGCTGGTCCTGATGTGCAGCCCCAACAATCCGACCGGCGCGGTATATACCGAAGAGTCACTGAAGGCTATCGCCGCTATCATGGAGAAGAAGCAGAAGGAGTACGGACATCCGATCTACCTGATCTCCGACGAGCCTTACAGACTTCTTTCCTACGACAAGCCTGTGCCTTACACGGCGCTGTATTATAAGAACACGCTGACAGTCTACTCCTACAGCAAGACGCTTTCGATCCCCGGAGACCGCATAGGTTACGTTGCCGCGCTTCCCACTGTGGATGATTACGATGATATCAAGCTGGGTATGAACGGTTCGATACGCTGGATAGGCCTCGTAAACGCTCCGTCGCTGCAGCAGATGATACTTCTCGACTGCTGCGAAAGCTGTGTGGACATCTCGATCTACAAGAAGACACGCGACATACTCTATAACGGCCTCACGTCCATGGGATACAACGTTATCCATCCGGACGGAGCATTCTACATGTTCATGCAGGCGCTCGAGGACGATGACATTGCGTTCTGCGAAAAGGCAAAGGAAGAGAAGCTTCTCTTCGCTCCCGGCACCGCATTCGAAGGCCCCGGATGGGTGAGGATAGCCTATCCCGTGCCGCCTGAGATGGCTGAAAGGAGCCTGCCAGCTTTCGGGAGGCTTTACAAAAAGTACAGATGAGTTAAAAGGACCGCCCGGCGCGGTCCTGATTTCTTAATATTCTTCACACTAATGTATTCGGTTTATGTTATAATACTATAAATGCGTAAATTTCATATAATCGTTTACAAGTTCATAAGGATACTCATCCTGCCCTGGCTTAAGATCAAGGGATTCATAGGCACAGGCACTGTTCCGCAGCGCTCCAAAGCCAATCTCATTCTTACGAACCACAACACGAACTGGGACTTCTTCTATTTCGGCGCCTCATTCAAGGAGCAGATGTATTTTGTCGCCAGCGAGCACATATTCAGGCTCGGTTTTACGAGCAAAGTCATCAAATTCCTCGTCGATCCCATCCCCAGGAAGAAGGGCTCGTCGGCCATTTCTACAACGAAAGAGATCATGAAGAGGCTCAGGAACGGCTGCAACGTCTGCATGATGGCTGAAGGCAACCGTTCGTTCTCCGGCGAGACCGGCTTCATCTCCCCGAACACAGCAACTCTTGCAAGAAAGTGCGGAGCCGGCCTCATAACCTACAGGCTCCACGGCGGCTACCTTGTTAATCCGCGCTGGAGCAAAGAAGTGCGCAAAGGTCCGGTCTGGGGCGAGGTAGTAGGGCAGTACACTCACGAAGAGCTCGCCGCCATGTCGGATGCTCAGATAGCGGATATCATCAACAGGGATCTTTACGTGGACGCCTACGCTGACCAGGCAGAAAAGCACTACGAGTACAAAGCCAAAGCTCCTGCCGAAGACCTGGAGACCGCGCTGTATGCCTGCCCGGACTGCGGCGGCTTTGCCTGCCTCGAAAGCAGCGGTGACAGACTGGTCTGCAGGAACTGCGGCAGCACCCACATTTTCAACACTCAGGGCCTCTTCGAAAGGCCTGACGGCAGCGCTCCGGCATTCAGCAACACGCTTGAATGGAGCAACTGGCAGAAGCAGCATCTTGAAGAGCATATCGCAAAGCTGAAGGACGGAGAACTTGTAAGAACGGACGAGGGCGCAGAGCTCTTCTTTGTGCACCCGCTCGAAGGGAAACAGTCCGTCTGCAATGGCAGAGTCAGTCTATATAAGGACAGGCTGGAATTCACGGACGAAGCCGATCCCGCAAAGAACAAGTCCTTTGCCATAAAAGACATACACAGCCTTGCGGTCATACTCATCAATACCGTCCTGTTCACAGCCGGAAATGATTACTACGAGCTGAGGCTCCCCGGCAAGGCCAGCGCGCTCCACTACATGATAAGCTATTACACCCTTTCGGGCAAAGAATACAAGAGGTAAAACATGGATTATTCCGCATCCAACACCCAGCTGTGGAACAGCATACTGCAGCTGAGCATCATAGCAGGCTCACTGCTCATAGCGCATTTCTTAAGAAGAGGCATCAAATTCATAAGAAAGAGCCTCCTGCCTTCGGCTGTGCTTGCCGGTTTCATCCTTCTGATACTTAAGGCAGTCGGAGTGCTCAAGCTCGACGCAAGCTACATGGAATGGCTCACTTACCATGGAATTGCCATAGGTTTCATCGCAATGTCGCTCAAAGTTCCCGACAGGACAGGGTCTGAAAAGGGCAGCCTTGTGGGACTTAAGAGCGGAGCGGTCATAGTCGGCTCATATATGGTCCAGGGCATAACAGGACTTGTTATAACCTTGATCCTTGCGAAAACCGTCCTTCCGGACCTTTTCCCCGCAAGCGGAATACTCCTTCCCATGGGCTACGGCCAGGGCCCCGGACAGGCTAACAACATAGGTTCGTCCTTCGAAGCACTGGGCTTTGCCGGAGGCAGGTCTTTCGGACTTGCCATCGCGGCAGCCGGCTACCTGTGCGCATGCATCGTTGGCGTCATATTTGTGAACCTCATCGTAAAGAGCGGAAAATTCAGCAAGGCTGAAGGCGGCAAAGTGCGCGTAGAAGAGGTCTCAGTCACCACATTCCAGTCTGACGACGAGATCCCCGTCTCGGAATCCATAGACAGGTTCTCGATACAGATCGCTCTGGTCTTCATAGTGTATGCTTTCACTTACCTTCTTACCAAAGGCATATGCGCAGGCCTCGGAGCCGCAGCTCCCGGAGTCCTCAAAACAGTCGAATCGCTGCTCTGGGGCTTCAACTTCATCATAGGTTCCGCTGTAGCGATACTCATCAGAGTCATACTTGCAAAGCTTCGCAAGGGAAAGATCATAAGCGCACAGTATCAGAACAACTATCTTCTCAGCAGGATATCCGGCGTCGCATTCGACCTCATGATCGCTGCCGGTATCGCCTCCATAGACTTCGGAGATCTTTCCGGACTGTGGCTCCCGTTCGTGCTCATGGTCGTGGCCGGCGCTGTCGTAACGCTCATACATCTGCGCTACGTCTGCAAAAAGGTCTACAAGGATTACTATTATGAAGGCCTCATGTCCATGTACGGCATGATGACAGGCACCATCAGTTCAGGCGTCCTGCTCCTCCGCGAGCTCGATCCCGACATGAAGACTCCCGCAGCAAACAACCTCGTGCTCGGAAGCAGCTTCGGCATACTTCTCGGAGCTCCGCTCCTGGTACTCGTAAGCCTTGCTTCGAGATCCTATACTATGGCTCTCGTAACGCTTGGGCTCCTCGTGGTCTACTACATCGTCATGATAGTGATAGTCAATATCAAAGGCAAAAAAAACAAGAACTGATATATGATCCGTCATAACATAAAAAAACTGATAATCGTTATAGTTCTGCTGTCACTGGCGCTTGCCTCGTGCGCTCCGTCCCCCGCAAACAATACAGTCACAGTTAAAGCAATGACATATGCCGAGTACGCAGCCGCCTCCGACAACGCGAAGGTGGTCATAGAAGGCTATGTCCAGGCTTTTGCTTACAATGCAGCTTACAACAGCGTCAACATGTTTATACAGGACGATGACGGCGCCTATTACGCGTACCGCGCAGTCTGCGATGCGGTAAAAGCAAAGTCGCTTTCGGAAGGCGTGCGCGTAAGGGTCACAGGAAGCAAAGGCAGCTACGCGGGGGAAGCAGAACTTCAGGAGCAGTGCACTTTTGAAGTGCTGTCCGGAAACAAGATCTACAGTCCCTCCGACATCACTTCTGTTATCGGAGATGAAAAAGCTCTCGAAAAGCTGATGAATCAGAAGATCAGCGTCAAAGGCCTGACCGTTACCGAAAGCTACGACAAAGCAGACGGCGCGCACGGATCGCTTTATAAATGGGACGGCAGC
The DNA here is from genome assembly GCA_947302945.1 of uncultured Bacillota bacterium. GTDB lineage: Bacteria > Bacillota > Clostridia > Peptostreptococcales > Anaerovoracaceae > RUG13409. Next base: position 5,516 of record CAMYWZ010000012.1, on the reverse strand, counting down.
GGAAAAGCAGGAGAGAATGACGACGTATATTTCAGCGCATCTCTCGAAGGAAACAGTTCGCTCTTCGTGGTAGAGTCAGACGAAGTCCCGGAAGGCACCGACGTTTATGGTACTGCAGCCGGCCTCTCTGTCGGCGACATCATAGATCTTGAAGGATATATGTACTGGTACAACGGTCCGAATATCCACGTCAGCGGCATCAGCGTAACAAAAGTCAGCAAGGCGGATCTCGAAAAGTCGGCGGGAGCCATGACTTATGATGAATTCCTTATGGCCGCAGACGGCGAACCTGCAGTCATAGAAGCTTATATCCAGGGCGTTTCAGTATACTCGGAGGAAAAAGGATCGTTCAGCGCATATCTTTCCGACGCGGACGGAGCATATTATATCAAAGGCATTACGTCAGAAAAATCCGAATATGATAAGCTCTCAGCCGGTACGAAAGTCAGAGTCTCCGGACACAGATATACAGAAAACGGTATGCCGCTCATGAGCGATAACAGCAGCATGGAGATGCAGCAGGGTTATTATATGGCTCCTGCGGAAAATATATCTTCGCATCTGGATGATCACGAGGCGCTTTCTTCCATGGCAGGAAAGAAGGCGTTCGTAAAAGGGATAACTTTTGCGGCCTTTGATAAAGAAAGCGGCACTGTACATACTGTCGGACCCAACGGGAAAGTCTACAGCTTCACCACGGCAGCTGAAGAGCTTTCGGAAGGGGACGCTTTGTATCAGACGCTTGAGAGCATTTCTCCTAATGAGCCTGTCGAGATCACATGCTTCGTGTATCTGGATCCGGAGCCGCAGCTCAGCATCCGGGGCATAAGCGTCAAGTAAAACACACAGATTACTGTCAAAAAAAATCATTCTGCATATAGACTTTAAATCAATTCAGTTTTATAATGATTGACATAAGACTTAATGATGTTTCAGGTTTATAAGATGAACTACGAAGACAAGTTCGAATCCTACATGCAGACAGAGAGGGGAGCCGCAAAGAGCACCCTCAGCGCTTACATCTCCGATATCAGGGAATTCACCGATTTTCTCGAACAGCGCGGCAAGCAGCCGGAAAAAGCAAACAAGGCAGACGCAGCCGCATTCGTCCTCAAGCTTTCAGAAGCAGGCAAGAGCAGCGCTACCGTAAACAGGAAGCTCGCTTCTCTGCGCGGTTTTTATAATTACCTGCAGCAGATCTCTGTCGTAAAGGAGAATCCCACTGCCGGCATCAAGAGCGGCAAAGTCGTCCGCAAAGAGCCGGAATTCCTTACCGTGGAAGAAGTAGAGACCCTTCTGGATATTAAGGACGAGACTGCCGCCGGCATCAGAGACAGAGCTATGCTGGAGCTCATGTACGCCACAGGCATCAGAGCATCAGAAGTATGCTCCGCTAACGTCACGGATATAGACCTGCGCATCGGCTTCATTTCAGTAAGATCATCCGGAAAGACCAGGATGGTGCCTATCGGAAGGCCAGCAAGGGCAGCGCTGCGCACCTACCTTATGGGGGCGCGCAAGGAGCTCCTCAAGGACAGAAAGGACGACAACGCCCTGTTCCTAAGCTACATGGGAGAAAGGCTCACACGCCAGGGCGTATGGAAGATACTCAAGTTCCGCGCCCAGCAGGCAGGCCTGGACGACAAGATCAGCCCGCAGATCCTGCGCAACTCGTTCGCGGCACATATGATCCAGAACGGCGCGGACATCAAGTCGCTTCAGGACATACTCGGCAACGAAGACATAATGGCCATGCGGCTTTACCTCACGCTCACCAAGAACCGCATCATGGACGTCTACGATAAAGCGTTCCCTAGAGCATAGCACGAAAAACTTCTAAAAAACAGCTTGCAATAACGGCCCGCATATAATATAATATGCGGGTCGTATTTCGGACGGTCCTCTGACAGAGCCCGGAAACATAAGGTTTTCAGGGTGCTTCGCTGTTTATGAACGTCATGTAATGCAAGGAGGATACGAATGGATCTCATCAAATCGATCACACAGGAGTACGAGAAGACAGACATTCCCGAGTTTTCCGTAGGCGACACCGTAAGGGTCTCCATCAAAGTTAAGGAAGGCAACAAGGAAAGGATCCAGGTCTTTGAAGGATTCGTGCTCAAGAGGCAGAACGGCGGCATCTCCGAAAGCTTCACCGTCAGGAAGATCTCTTCCGGCGTAGGTGTAGAGAAGACCTTCCCGCTCCATTCCCCCAGGATCGAAAAGATCGAGCTTGTACGCAAGGGCGACGTCAGAAGAGCAAAGCTCAACTACATGAGAGAGCGTACAGGCAAAGCCGCAAAGATCAAGACTGCGGAAAAATAATTCAAAAAAAGGCAGGAGAGCATGCGCTCTCCGCTTTTTTTATGCTATAATATTCATATCATGTATATTTATTCGCAGGCTACCGGAGGACGTCATGAGATACGCCAGACAGAGCAAGATACTGGAGATCATCAAGAATAACGAAATAGACACGCAGGAGAAACTTGTCGAAAAACTCAACACGGCAGGGTATAAAGCTACACAGGCCACGGTATCAAGGGATATCAAGGAACTTGGCCTGGTAAAGACAGCAGGCAGGAACGGACGGAGCTGCTATGCGGAAGCCCCGGTCGAAAAAGGAAGAGATTTCGACAGATTCAGCAAGATACTGAAGGAGACGGTCCTCGATCTCCGCGCCGCGGAAAACCTGATCGTCATCCGCACTCTGAGCGGATGCGCCGCAGCCGCGGCTGAAGTCCTGGATAACATAGGTGTCGACGGCGTTGCCGGAACGATCGCGGGAGACAACACGATATTCATGGCCGTGGAATCCAAAGACCGCGTGGACAATGTGCTTAAGACGCTTTCGGAGCTTGTGGGGGATACCGGAGTCCTGAGATGATCAGCTATATTGAGATCAGCGATTTTGCGATAGTCAAAGACCTGAAACTGGAGCTGTTTCCCGGTCTGAACGTAATAACTGGAGAAACAGGCGCCGGAAAGTCTGTAATAATAGAAGCCGTAAGCATGGCTCTCGGAGCCAGGGCTGATTCGGATTACGTCAGGCACGGAGCGGAAAAAGCAGTCATTACGCTTGTGATAGATCCTGAAGGCGCGGATGTGTCCGGCATACTCAGCGAGATAGGCGCGCCCGAGGAAGATCCTCTGATCATACGCAGAGAGATCTCAAGCCAGGGAAGGAGCCTTTGCCGTGTCAACGGAATGCCTGTGCCTCTTTCCGGGCTTTCACGCCTTTGCAGAAAACTCGCGGACATACACGGACAGTACGATCAGCAGTACCTTCTGGATCCTTCAAATCATATAAATATACTGGATCTTTACGGAGGCGAAAGCCTTTCCGCCGTGAAGGCTCTTACAGCGGATGCATACAGGCAGTACGCTTCCGCGTCCTCCAATCTCATGCGTCTTAAAAAACGCATAACGGAGAATGCCAGGCAGAGAGAGCTCCTCAAGTTCGAGCTTTCGGAGATAGAAGCCGCAGCCATACAGCCGGGCGAAGATGAAGAACTGGAGCAGCAGATAAACCTCATGGAGAACTCCGAGAGCATATTCGAGGCGCTTTCGTCTGCTCACGAAGACCTTTTCTCAGGGGACTGCTCAGCGGTATCGCTCCTGGGAAAAGCGATGAACGCTCTTGAAAGCGTAAGCTCATTCACTCCGCAGCTTGCAGAGCTTTCCGAAAAGATAAGCTCAAGCTATTACGAGCTCGAGGACATGAGCCGCGACATAAGGACCCAGCGTGACAGCGTAAACTATTCGAGAGAAGATCTGGACAGCGCCATAGAACGTCTGGAACTGATCAATTCGCTCAAGCGCAAATACGGCGGAAGCATAGAATCGATAGAAAAGTATGCGGAGATCTCCGCAAAAGTCCTCTCGGATATAGAGAACGCTGACGTTCAGGTCGAGGACCTTGAAAGGAAGATCGCTCTCGCAAGACAGCAGTACGACATTGCCGCAGGCAGGCTGTCGGTCCTGAGAAAAGACGCCGCCGGGCTCCTCGAAGTCCGCATAGACAGGGAACTTTCCGAGCTCAATTTCAAAAACGCGAGATTCAAAGTGGATATACAGCCCACCGGCACTTCGGAAATCGGAACAGACAAGGTCGAGTTCTTCATTTCCGCCAACGTGGGAGAGGATCTTCGTCCTCTTGCGAAGGTCGCAAGCGGCGGCGAGCTCTCAAGGATCATGCTCGCTCTAAAGCGCATAATAGGCGACGTGGACGGCATCCCGACCATGATCTTCGACGAGATCGACACAGGCATCAGCGGAGCCACTGCCGGAGTCGTCGGAGAAAAACTCAGGGCCATAGCCGAAAACCACCAGATCATCTGCATAACGCATCTGCCGCAGATAGCTGCAAAGGGCGCGCATCATTTCAGGATAGAAAAGCACTCCGATGAGATCAGCACGCAGACCACAGTCGTGCCTCTTTCGGAGGAGGAAAGAACAGAGGAGATTGCAAGGCTTCTGTCCGGCACCACGGTCACGGACAGCGCAAGACTTGCCGCAAGGGAGCTTCTTGCCCAATGACAGAAAACATCAACTGGTATCCGGGACATATGAAGAAAACGCGCGAGCTCATAAAGGAAAACCTCAAGCTTGTGGATCTTGTCGTGGAAGTGCTCGACGCAAGGATACCGGTATCCAGCCGCAACCCTGTAATAGGGGATATAATTGGCTCTAAAAGCCGCCTGACGGTCCTTAACAAAGCCGATCTGGCCGATCCCGGCCAGAATATCGTCTGGGAGAAAAAACTCGCTCAAAACGGCGATTTTGTCATTTCGGCCAACTGCAATTCAGGCGAAGGGATAAAGAAGATACTGAAGCAGCTGGAGCTTATACAGGACAAAAAGAACGAGGGAAGAGAGCGCAAAAAGACCCTCCGCATAATGATCGCCGGCATACCGAACGTAGGCAAATCGTCGCTCATAAACCGCCTTACCGGAAAGAAGAGCGCAAAGACCGGAGACAAACCCGGCGTCACCCGCGGAAAGCAGTGGCTCACGCTTTCGAACGGCATGATGCTCCTGGATACTCCCGGAATACTCTGGCCTAAGTTCGAGGATCAGGAAGTGGCACTGAACCTTGCTTTCTGCGGCTCGATAAAGGACGAGATCATGGATGTTTCGGAGCTGGGTCTGGCGCTGATCGAAAGGCTCTCAATAGTCCATCCGGACCTTCTGTGCGCCCGCTACAAGCTGGAAAAGACAGAGGAGACTCCGCTTCTTACAATGGAAGCTATCGCAGGCAGCAGAGGCTTCATCATGGCGGGAAAGCGCATAGATCATGAAAGGACGGCCAAGACCGTCCTTCTTCCTGTGTATCATATCGCGCTGTCCCCGATTCCGTCATCCGGTTCGGGCGTGGGCTCTGCGGGCTCGGGCGTCGCGGTGGCCCTGGGTTTCGCGGTGGCCACGGGCATATAGTCCGCCTTGGTGCCGCTGGAAACGTCCAGCCTGCCCTGGCTCTCGCCCCGGCTCTCCAGATCCCGCAGAGCGCTGACCATC
>CAMYWZ010000011.1 GCA_947302945.1 uncultured Bacillota bacterium | reverse complement strand
GGGGTCTTCACCAATATTCGCCAGCTGTTCGCGCAGACGAACGACGCAAAAATGAGAGGCTTCGATCAGGGCAGATTCAGCTTCAATGTTAAAGGCGGGCGTTGCGAAGCGTGCAGCGGAGATGGTATAATAAAGATCGAGATGAACTTCCTTCCGGACGTCTACATCCCCTGCGAAGTCTGCCACGGCCGCCGCTACAACCGCGAGACCCTGGAAGTGAAGTACAAGGGCAAAAACATCTACGACGTCCTGGACATGAGCGTGGACGAAGCCCTTGGCTTTTTCGCCAACATTCCGGCCATAGACCGCTACATCCGCACCCTGCATCAGGTAGGCCTCGGGTACATAAAGCTCGGGCAGCCCAGCACGCAGCTTTCCGGCGGAGAAGCGCAGCGCATAAAGCTGGCCGCGGAGCTTTCCAAGCGCAGCACCGGCAAGACGCTCTACATACTGGACGAGCCCACCACAGGCCTTCACTTCGCGGACGTGGACAAGCTCATAGATGTGCTCCAGGCACTCGTGGACGCGGGCAATTCCGTGCTCGTCATAGAGCACAACCTGGACGTCATCAAGTGCGCGGACCACATAATAGACCTCGGACCAGAAGGCGGGGAGCGCGGAGGCCGCATCATCGCCGAAGGCACGCCTGAAGAGGTCGCCCTCATCAAACAGTCATACACAGGTCAGTACCTGAAGAAAATACTCAATATCAAATAGGCTGAGCCGGAGGATTTGGCCATGACTGAAAAAACATTCTTAAGCAAGGACGGTAAGAACACCATCCATTACTACGTCTGGGAACCTGACGTGGAGCCCGCAGCCATACTGCAGATCGTGCACGGCATGGCGGAGCACGTCTCCCGCTACGAGCCGCTCGCCAAGTATCTCAACAGCTACGGCATCCTCGTCTGCGGCCACGACCACATAGGCCACGGCGCCAGCAGCAAGCCCGAAGACTGGGGCTACATGGGCGAGGAGAACGGCTGGAAGATCATGGTCCAGGACGTGGAGCAGCTGCACGGCATCATGAAGGTGCAGTACATGGACACTCCGTACTTCATACTCGGCCACTCCATGGGCTCCTTCATCACAAGGGCCTGGCTGGCCATGTACGGCAGCGGCGTGGACGGAGCCATAATCATGGGCACCGCCGGCACCAATCCCGCTCTGGGCGCAGCCAAATTCCTCTGCAAGACCATAAGAAAGTCCAAGGGCAGCAGGCACCTGAGCAAGCTCATCACCAATGCCGCCTTCGGTTCTTACAACAAGAGGATCAAGCCCGAAAGGACTCCCTACGACTGGCTCACCAGGGACGAGTCCATCGTGGACCGCTACATAGAAGACCCCGCCTGCGGCTTCACCTTCACGGTAGCCGGCTACGCGGATCTGTTCAACGTGATAGGCTACGTCAGCGACGACAAGTGGTACAGGCTCGTTCCCAAGGACCTGCCCCTGCTCCTTGTCGCAGGCCGCGAAGACCCTGTAGGAGCCTACGGCGCAGGCCCTGCCGAAGTCGCTGAAAAGCTTCAGAACGCAGGCTGCTCGGACGTCTCCCTCATCCTTTATGAGGACATGCGCCACGAGATACTCAACGAGTACGGCAAAGAGACCGTAATGGAAGACATCAGGCGTTTCGTTCTCGGCGAGGAAGCCGAGGGCGCGGAGGATGAACCCGAGGAGGCTCAGGCACCCGAAGCGCCGGAAGAACCGGTCGCCGTCACGGTCGAAGAGGCCGCAGCCGAGATCAAGGAAAAGGCTGAAGAGGTCAGGGAAATAGCCGCAGAAGCCGCCGGAGCCGTTAAGGGCGAGGCGGAAGAAGTCATAGAAGCCGTAAAGGAAAAGACCGAAAAAGCCGCCGAGGTGGTAAAGGAAAAGGCTGAAGAGGCCGCCGCAGCCGTCAAGGACAAGGCCGAGGCTGCCATAGGCAGCGTCAAAAAGGCCGCGGGCAAGGTCGACGGCGCTTCCCGCCAGCTTGCCGGCGAGGCAGACAAGGCCGCCGAGGAAGCCCGCTGGAAGCAGTCGGACAAGTCCTTCTCCCAGGTCATCAAGGCCGCCGAGGCCATAGGCCCCGCCGCGGACAAGGCTCACAGCCAGGCTGAAAAAGCCGCCGCCAAGGCCGTCGCGCAGGCAGAAAAAGCCGCCGCTAAGGCGCAGAAGCCCGCCGAAGGCAGCGCCAAGGCCGCAGACGACGAAGTCTGGGTGGACCTCTCCAGGCGCGACACCCTCACCGCCGAAGCCCTCGGCAGAAAGATAGCCGCCGATCTCGCAGCCAAAGCGGACAAATAGTCCATCATCACATCTTTGCTTTCCCCTGCAGGGGAAGGTGGCGCAAAGCGCCGGATGAGGCGATCTGTTTCACATGGTAAAGCTCAACAATTCCTGGGACGCGCTGCTGGCCGATGAGTTCAAAAAGGACTATTACCTCCAGCTGCGGCAGTTCCTCAAAGCAGAATATTCGTCAAGGGTCATATATCCGGACATGTACAACATCTTCAACGCCCTCAGGTACACAGCCTACGAGGACGTAAAGGTGGTCATAATAGGACAGGATCCTTATCACGAGCCCGGGCAGGCGCACGGGCTCTGCTTTTCAGTGCAGGAGGGAACGCCCCTTCCTCCGTCGCTCAAAAACATATACAAAGAGCTCTGGGACGACCTTGGCGTCTCCCGCAGCAGCGGCTGCCTTACGGACTGGGCAAAGCAAGGTGTAATGCTCCTCAACGCGGTCCTTACTGTAAGGCAGGGCCAGGCCGGCTCGCACGCGGGCAAGGGCTGGGAGATCTTCACGGACCACGTCATAGAGCTCCTCAACGACAGGGAGGACCCCATAGTGTTCCTGCTCTGGGGAGGCTACGCCAGGAAGAAGAAGGCTCTGATCACCAACCCCGTCCACAAGGTGCTGGAAGCGGCCCATCCGAGCCCGCTTTCCGCCTACAACGGATGGTTCGGCTGCAGGCATTTTTCAAAGGCGAACGCCATTCTGGGAAGCTGGGGCAAGAGCCCTATCATCTGGTAGGGTTTTATATCTAACGAATCCATCAAGCGCAGCTTAGAATGTTCGGATATTTCCGAACATTCTTTGTTTCACGCTGCTTTTACAGCGGGAAATTTCAGCCAAATCTTTCACGGCGGATAAAAAAGGCATTATAATGGATCATCGATCACGATGGTTTCCGGTCCCATGCCGGGGACATGCAATCATACCGAAGGGGGGCAGCTTCAGCGCCGCCCCTTTTCGCTTTTTGTGCGCCATTCGCGGCCGGAGCAAATTCAGTTATTGGCTTGGCGCTGGTACGTTAAAGTCTGGTTCTGCTTACAGGCACGTCGGACAGACGAAGCAGATAATCCTCCGCTGCTTCAGTGAGCCTGTCCGGTTCAACACCCTTCTCATTGCACTCATTCACAAAAGCCTCGACCTCGCTGCGGTCAGGGGAGATGTCTTTGATCGCTACAGCCAGCCTGCCGCCTTCGAATCCGCTGACCCCGTAGCTTTCCTTTTCGACCTCTTCAAAGACTGATATCGTTGAGGACACGACTTTATACACTATATTGCTCATAAACTCTCCTTTCCCCAGCCGTGCATTGATATGATAAACCCATGTGAATGGCAAATCAAGCATTAATTAGTTGAATTAACTAAAAACAAGTCTATAAATATAATAATTCTAATGTTGACATTTTAAAACATAAATGGTAATATAGCACAGCACAGGATGCGTTTCCGCAGTGCTCAAGGAGGTCTTCATGTTCAGGATACCGGTGGTAAGAAAGCAGGAAAAGCTCGTTCCCCAGCAGAGGACAGCCGTGGCGGGGCTGTCCCCCGGCTGCGGAGTCTCTTTCGCGGCAGGTCTTCTCGCTGTCGGAACAGCGGCTCTTCCCGGCGCGGAAAGCAGCGCGGCGGGCTGCACCTGCACCCTTGCCGAGCTTGGTACGCCTTACTTTTATACTGCCCTCAACATAGAGAAGCGCTTCGCGGAAGGGGATTTCATCTTCTACGAAGACGTCCTTGAAATGCGCCGCAGCCTACTTACCGTCAGGAACAGCTTCCGCGGGCTTGGCCTCATGCTCCGCCGCCCGGACGCCGAAGGCACCGCGCCGTCTGTCTGCGCCTGCAAAATGCCCGGACAGCAGGTAGTCTTCGACCTTTCCGGCTTCTCGGAAGACGCTCTGGACGAGGTCCTTCCGGAGATGGACCGCATCTTCCTGGTCCTCGATCCGCTGCCTTCAAAGCTCCTTCCGGCCGAGAAAAAACTGCGCAGCCTCGTCCAGAAGTACCCGGACGTCCGGCTGGTCGCAAACAGGATGAATAAGGGCGTTCCGACTGCCGAGCTCAGACGCTTTCTCGGGGGCAGCTTCATCAGCCTGCCTTTCGCGGATCCCGCCCTCGTATACAAAGCCGAATACGGCTGCGAGCTTTTCGCCTGCAGCCGCCAGGCCTCGGACTTCATCAAAAGACTAATTGAGTGAAATATGGCAGCGCTATGCTGTGTTTACAAAAAATCACAGGAAAATCACACAGCAGGCCCTCCTTGCTCTTTTATTTTTCTTTTTGTTGATGTATACTATAGGGTGAACTAAAATAACCGTCCCAAAAGAGGATACATCAAGTGATAGACTTTAAGGAAGTTTACAAGATATACGGAGATCAGGTAGCCCTCGAGGATGCCACCATACACATAGATCAGGGGGATTTCGTATTCGTCGTCGGCCCCACCGGCGCCGGAAAGTCCACCTTTATAAAGCTCATCTCAAAAGAGATAGATCCTGACAGCGGCAAAGTCGTAGTAGACGGCATCGATCTCGAAAAGATGTCCAACCGCGAGATCCCGCTGCTTCGAAGGAACATCGGCATGGTGTTCCAGGACTTCAAGCTCCTCGAGAACAAGACGGTCTTCGAGAACGTGGCTTTCGCGATGGAAGTCGTCCACTGCACAAGGCGCACCATAAACCGCCAGGTGCCTCAGATGCTCTCCGTCATGGGAATAGAAGACAAGGCAAAGAGCTTCCCGCAGGAGCTTTCCGCAGGCGAGCAGCAGCGTGTCGCCATCGCAAGGGCAATTATCAACAACCCCAAGATACTCATTGCGGACGAGCCCACAGGCAACCTGGATCCGGACACCGCCTGGGAGATCATGCAGCTTATTGAGCTTGTCAATAAACGCGGCACCACTGTCGTCATGGTCACCCATGCCAGGGACATAGTCAACAGGATGGGCAAGCGCGTCGTGGCTATAGACAAGGGCCGCATCGTGCGCGACAGCAGAGGAGGAGAGTACGGCTTCGATGATTAAAGGCGTTATCTACTCCCTAAAACAGGCTTTCAAGCAGATATTCAGGAACAAGGGCATGAGCATAGCATCGATCTTCTCGATCACCGCCATGATGCTGATACTCGCGCTGTTCCTGTTCCTGACTGTAAACCTCAATTACCTCACGGAGAACGTCAAGGACCAGTTCGGCACCATCGAAGTCTTCCTTCTGGACGAGACGGACAGACAGCAGGCCGATTCCATGATCGCGGAAGTCTACAGGATGAACGGCGTCCGCAGCGCGGTCTTCGTCTCGAGGGAGGAGGCCATGGAGGAGTTCAAGGTCCGCTGGGGCAACAACGCCTACCTTCTGGACAGCCTCTCTGACAACCCTCTGCCCAACTCGATCAGGATAGAGCTCATAGACCTCGAAGCCGGAGACATGATAGCCACCTACCTTATGAGCCTTCCCGGCGTGGAGGACGTGCGCTTCTACCGTGATGAGGTCAACAAAGTCATAAGCATATCCAACGTCGTACAGAGGGGCGCCCTCATAGTCATCGCGTTCCTCGTCATCATATCCATACTGGTAGTCTCCAACACCATAAAGCTCACGGTCATGGCGCGCCAGGAGGAGATAAGCATCATGAAGTTCATCGGAGCCACAAACTGGTTCATCAGAGGCCCGCTGTTCTTCGAAGGCATACTCATAGGCGTCATCTCGGCGGGGCTTTCCGTGGGGATATCGTCGTACATATACATAAGGCTCTATGAAGCACTGGGCGAGCAGGCTTTCAAGCTCTTCGCATCCCAGCTCGTCGAGCCGGAGTTCCTTATAGTAAACATAGTGTGGATATTCCTTGCCTTGGGCATAGGCATAGGCACCTGCGGCAGCATAGTATCCATGAGGCGCTATCTTAAGGCTTAGAGATAAAAAGGGGAAAACATGAAAAGAAAGGGTTGGAAAAAGAGGTTTTTAAGACCTGCGGCGCTGGCGATGGCGCTCATAATGGCCTTGTCCTTCTGCGTCTTCGCGGACAATTATGAAGACGACAAGGACAAGCTCGACGACATCAAGCAGCAGACGAGCGACACTCAGAACAAGATCAATGCGGACAAATCGCAGGTCACCGAGCTCACCAACAGGATCACGGAACTGGAGAACACCATCTCCAGGACCCAGGGCGAGATAGAAGTCCTCAGGGTGCAGCTTGCGGAAACGGAACAGAAGATATCCGACGCCATTCTGGAGCTGAACGATCTTGAAGGCAAGATCAACAGCCAGAACGTGTCGCTGTCCGAAAGGCTCCGAGCCATGTACAAGAACGGGGACGTAGGCCTGCTCTCGGTGCTTTTCGGCTCCTCGAGCATGTCGGAGTTCATAACCAATCTCACCATGGTGCAGCGCATCTTCAAGTCCGACGCGGACCTCATGGACAGGCTGGACAATCAGTATCAGGAAGTCCTTACGCGCAAGATGGAGCTTGCGGACCTTCAGGAGACCTTCAAGGCCCAGCAGACCGAGCTCAGCGAGAAAAAGGTCGCTCTCGACAAGGACGTTAAGGACGCCGCGAATCTCAGGTCGCAGGTCCAGAAAGACATCGCAGTTTCCGAAAAGCTCCTCGACGACCTTAAAAAAGAGGCCGACGCTCTCAAGGAGGAGATAAAACAGAAGCAGATGAGCGGTGCCTATTCAGGCGGCCGCATGTGCTGGCCTTCCGCTGCAAGCTCTTATATAACTTCTCCGTTCGGATACAGGATACACCCGATATACGGGGCATATAAGTTCCATACGGGAATAGACATAGGCGCCTACGGCGGCAGCGACATACTGGCGGCAAATTCCGGCTTCGTAATGACCGTTGTGTACAACTACGGCACTACCGGCTACGGCTGCTACGTAATGATAGATCACGGCGGCAGCATCGTCACACTGTACGCGCACTGCAGCCAGATACTCGTAAAGCCGGGCCAGTACGTATACAGAGGCCAGACCATAGCCAAGGTCGGGACCACCGGAGCTTCAACTGGCTACCATCTGCATTTCGAGGTCAGAGTGGACGGAGAGTACCAGCAGCCGCTCCAGTACGTTACTCAGGGACAGTACTATTATGACTAAGTGGGTAATAGCCCCAAAAATTAATGATCAGGAACAGGGGCTTCTTGGAGTCCCTGTTTCCGTTCTTGAAATACTGGAAAGGCGCGGCGTGGACGAGGACCACATAGAGGATTTCCTCTCTCCCATGCCCAAGATCACCTACGATCCTTTCCTCATGAAGGACCTTAAGGAGACCGCCGAGGCTCTGATCGATGCCGCGGAAGCCGGAAAACGCATCTGCATCTACGGCGATTACGACGCGGACGGCATTACATCCACGGCGCTGCTCACCACGGTCTTAAGGAAGCTTACCGACAGGGTCTCCTGCTACGTTCCCAGCCGCTTTTCCGACGGCTACGGGCTCAACAAGGAGGCCGTGCGGAAGATAAAGGAGCGCGGCGAGGACCTTCTCGTCACCGTGGACTGCGGCAGCACCAGCCCGGACGAGGTTCGCTTTGCCAAAGAACTCGGACTTGAGGTCATAGTCACGGACCACCACATGCTCCGCGAGGGCATGGACCCGGACTGCCTCTTCGTCAATCCCAAGCGCGGAGGTTATCCCTTCACGGACCTCTGCGGATGCGGCGTGGCGTTCAAGCTTGCCCAGGGCATACAGAGGATACTCAGCCAGAGAGGGGACAAGCGCTTCGTAAGATCGGACCTCAACGCTCTGCTGGATCTGGTGGCCATAGCCACCGTCGCGGACATAGTTCCTCTTGCGGGAGAGAACAGGAACCTCGTAAAGTACGGTCTGGACAGGATCAACCGCAGGGACAGGGCAGGGCTCACGGCGCTTCTGAACGCACTGGATCTTTCCGAAAGGATCATTGATTCTTCAAGCATTTCGTATATAATAGCACCGAACCTGAACGCTCTGGGCCGCATGAACAGCGCGCTCCCGGGGGTTGAGCTTCTTGAGAGCAGGTCCGGAAGCCGCCGGCTCGAGGATCTTGCGAAGCTCACCATAAAGACCAATATAGAGCGCAAAGCGGAGCAGGAAAAGACCGCCCGCATCTGCAGGGAAAAACTCGCAAGGGAGGACTGCGGATCATACGCACCGGTAATACTAGCCGAAGGAGCCCACGAGGGCGTCGCAGGCATAGTTGCCGGGAACCTCAAGGAGCAGCTCTACAGACCGGTCTGCATAGTCACCCCGGTCGAAGAAGGCGTGCTGAAAGGCACGGGAAGATCGGTCGCCGGCATCAATCTGCACGAGTGCTTCGAGGAGTGCGGGGATATCTTCCTCCGCTTCGGAGGGCATGCCGGAGCCTGCGGATTTTCCCTCAGGGAAGAGATGCTGCCGCTCTTCAGGGAGCGCATGCAGCAGGCAGTCAAAAAGCGCGTGGACGCCGACCCGGATCTCTTCGTCGAGAAGCTCTACATAGAAAAGGAGCTCGAGGCGGACGAAAAGAACCTCGGCTTCGCAGAGAGCCTCAGGCTGCTGGAGCCCTACGGAGAGGGTAATCCCGTACCGGTCTTCTGCGTCATGTCCGCGGCAGTAAGCGGCGTGCGCACCATGGGCGCGGAGGAGCAGCACATAAGGTTCACAGCCGTCACGGACGACGGAGTCCCGCTTCCATGCGTGCTCTTCGGAAGGGCGGACGAATACAAGGATATAATCTTCGGCGCGGAGCGCATAGACGTCGCCGGAGAGCTGGATATAAACGAATTCAGAGGGGAGAGAAAACTCCAGATGCGCGTCAGGGACATTCGCGCGTCTGAACGGTAAAAGATATGTTCATCAAAAAGTCGGTCGTAGCTCTGCTGATGGTCTTCGCGCTGCTTTTGGGCGCCGCAGGCGTGATCGTGCTCACAAGGCTCGGGATCGCGGATACGGTGCTCGTGAAACAGAGCGATTACGAAGAGTCCCAGCGCTACGTCCAAACCTACTCAAAGCTTGAAAGTATAAGGCAGCTGCTTGCCGGCTCCTACTACGAAGACGTGGATGACGACGTCCTTTTGGACGGCGCCTACCGCGGCATGGTCAGCAGCATGGGGGACGTCTATTCGGAGTATTTCGATCCCCAGGAAGCGGCAGACATGATCTCTTCGCTGACGGGCGAATACTCCGGTGTCGGCATGACTTTCTACGGCAACGAGGACGACGTTCTTGAAGTCGTGAAGGTGTTCAGGGGTTCGCCGGCCGAAAAAGCCGGACTGAAGTCCGGGGACCTCATACTTAAAGTCGACGGCAAGTCCTTCAAAGGCTCCGAATCCTCCGAGGCGGCAACAAACATACGCGGCAAAGCAGGCACTTCCGTGGAGCTCACCTACAGAAGAGACGGTGAAGAGATCACCGTTTCCATAGTCCGCGCCAACATCACGCAGGAGACCGTCGAGTACACAATGCTCGAGGACGACATAGCCTACATCTCGATCGATTCCTTCGAGGCCAAGACCAGCAGCGAGTTCAAGACCGCCCTGGCTGAGCTTACCTCGCAGGGCGCCAAAGCCCTGATCATAGACCTGCGCAACAATGGCGGCGGCCTTGTCATGCAGGCTGTGGGCGTGGCGGACCAGCTCATGAACAGAGGCACCATAGTCTACACGGAGGATCACGATAAGAACCGCGATTTCCTCACCGCCACCAACGGCAGAACTTCGCTTCCCTACGTCATACTGGTCAACCAGTACACCGCGTCCGCGTCCGAGATACTCTGCGCCGGCGTGCAGGACAACAAGGAAGGGACGATAGTCGGTACCAAGACCTACGGCAAAGGCATAATACAGCAGTTTTACAGCATAGGTACGGACGGTACCATGGTAAAGCTCACCTACCAGCAGTACTACTCTCCGTCGGGGAACAAGATCCACGGCGTGGGCATCACTCCTGACTACGTGGTGGAGCTCGTTTCCGGAGATATTACAGATTATCAGCTTTTAAAGGCAATAGAGGTGTTGAAGCAATGATACTTTTCGCGAATTTTCACTTTATTCTCGTGCTGGCCGCGATAATTCCGGCCATAGCGCTGCTGATCTACGTCTACAAGGAGGACCGCCTCGAGAAGGAGCCCCCCGGACTGATCATCAAGCTGGTCGTGATGGGGGCTGTGTCCACGCTGCTGGCATCCATCACCGAGAGCATAGGCATGTCGATACTTGAGTCGGCCTTCTATGAAAACAGCTTTGCCTACAGGGCGCTGCTGTACTTCGTGGTCGTGGCTGTCTCCGAGGAGGGCTTCAAGTACCTCGTGCTCAGGCTCGGCTCCTGGAGGAATCCCGAGTTCAACTGCAAGTTCGACGGAGTCGTCTACGCGGTGGCTGTGTCGCTGGGCTTTGCTCTCTGGGAGAACATCCAGTACGTGCTGGCCTACGGTTTTTCGACAGCGCTTATCAGGGCTGTCACTGCGGTCCCCGGCCACGCCTGCTTCGGCGTGCTGATGGGCGGCTGGTACGGTCTTGCCAAGAGGAAGGAAGTGCAGGGCAGGCTTTCTGATTCAAGGCTCGCAAGGTGGTTTGCAGTCATCTTCCCGGCTCTGGTGCACGGCGCCTACGATTACATCGCCACCAACGAGACCGACACCGGAACGGTAGCCTTTATCGTATTCGTTGTCATAATGTTCGTGATCTGCTTCTACACAGTCAGAAAGCTGTCGACGGAAGACAAGTATCTGGATGAGGAATGATGGACGGCACTACTTTAGCAGCTCTGATCCTGTTTGCAGTTACATACGCTTTAATATTCACACTGGAGAAAGCAAGGCCGTATATCGCCCTTGCTTCTGCCGTTATTTTTGTGGCGGCCGGCATGTTCGAGCTGTCCGAAAACTTTGATTACGGCATTCTCGGAGCGATCTCGGAGATCGACTGGAACGTCCTGATGATGATAGCCGGCACCATGGGTACCGTGCAGCTCTTCATAGACTCGAAGATGCCCAACCGCATGAGCGACCTTCTCATAGCCAGGACCGGCTCGGTCAGGTGGATGATAGTCGCGCTGAGCCTGTTCGCAGGCATCATTTCGGCCTTCGTGGACAACGTGGCCACCGTGCTCATGATAGCGCCGGTGGCGCTGGCGATCTGCAAAAAACTCGGCATTTCGCCTGTCCCCACGATAATCTGCATCTCCATCTCGTCCAACCTTCAGGGCGCTGCCACGCTCGTGGGGGACACCACTTCGATACTTCTGGCCAAGTTCGCCGGGCTTGATTTCATGGACTTTTTCTTCTTCAGGGGAAAGGCCGGAATGTTCTGGGTGACGGAGGCCGGAGCGCTCGTCAGCGCGCTGATCATAG